>JAGRAG010000356.1 GCA_020435025.1 Bdellovibrionales bacterium
CCGAAGACGACTTGCGCCTTGAGTGGGCGACCGGAAAAGGCTTTTAGGGTCGCCAAAAATTGACTTTATCAATGTTGAAAAGTTCGCACTATTTCCGATTTTGAAAACAGGAGCCAATCTCTTTACGAATGGCAGAACGAATCAGGGCACTGGCTTTTTTACGAATGAAATCTTGTAGCTCCTGATCGATCTCTTCTTTTAAGACCTGTACAATGAGGGCTTTCACCTGCTGAAGTACAAATTTCTCTAGGCCATCGTCGATCTCATTGATGGTCTCTGTTGGACCTTCTGGACTGGCTGAGTGAAACAGTCGACCGAGTCGGTCTTCGATAAATGTTCGCCAACTCAGCTCCGCTTCTTGATGCCAATTTTCCCCAAAGACATAGGCTAGGGTTTCGATAAAACAGTCCACAAATAGATCCCGATAGTGGGGGTAATAGCCATTGGTTCGAAGAAATTCAGCCCAACCAGACATTTTAAGCTTCCATTGAACTTCATCGGAAAGCGCCATAGGTAGCGTCGGCAGCAGATCAAACAAAGCACTTTTTAAGGAAAGTTCATATTGAATGGAGTCCGTTCCCAATCGTCCTCGGTAGTCTCTCTCTAAAATCTTCATAAAGGCCCCAACAAACTCAGCGTGATAAGGCTCAATAGATCTGACAGAGTTTTGAATAAGTTGATAATTGATCTTCTCTTCGCCAAACCGATGCAATTCCATGATAAAACTCCTTTTTATCATTTACTCTTTCGGCTGAATCGAATTTCAGCTGTATCAAAATAAGACCTAAAAGAAAAAACTCGACGTTCGCCCCCCAGCCAAGTTTCCTTACTATTCCACCCAGATCCTGTACTCTTTATCTTCTATCTTCTGATGGAAAACCTCTTGTGGAACCAGTCCTTTTGCCAGAGCCCGTTCTTTAATATCTCGAGTGCTAATTCCTTTTCCTTGAAGACGATGCTGCGTCTCCTCGGGAATTAAACACTCTAACTCTTGAAGCGCCTGCACGGGCATTGACAGCCTCACCACTTCTTTGTCGCTTTTTAAAACCTGAACATGCAATTGATAATGAGAAGTTAAATGAGTCTCTTTGAAACTAAAGTCACTGATCGGCTCAGCCATCTGAATGGAGGAAAGCTCCCCAATCAACGAAGACAGATCGAGTGACACCTCGAACTCCTGTGCATACCGGGCCATTTGCATAAACGGCCTCATAAATAGTAGAAACCAGGGCGGACAAGCCGACCGCAACCACCACTTTTGCTCCCCTAAGGCTTCAGAAATCGCTTCTCCCCACAATTGATTTTTAAAATCCCATGGCCCTGCGAAGACAAAGGGAGCCAAGATCATCCGAAAAGCTTTAGCAAGATTCCCTTGAAACAAGGAGAGCTTCAAGCGATCAAAACCAAAGATGACTAAATGCTCTTTTACATCATTTGGATTCGCATTTCTTCTCAAAGAATCTACAAGCTTCAGTAGAGCCAGTACCTGTTCCTCTGAGAACGTGAGAACAGAACCAAAATCAAAGATAACCGTTCTCTTTAGTTCCTTGCTCCACGCAAGATTTTCAGGTTGCAAATCAGTATGAAGTTTCTGGATTTGAAAAAGAGACTTGAGAGTAAAGTAAAACAACGAATCGATAAATTTCTTTTTCGTATCTTTGTCCTCATTTACGAGACTGTTCCATTTAGCGCCTTCAATAAATCGTTGTACGAGCACTCGTTTTGTGCACCACTCGGGAAAGACTTCAGGTATCTGAATGGATGGATCCTCACGCCAGAACTCAAAAAATGAACTTTGGCTCATCTGTTCAACTAAATAATCTGTTTCTTCTGTAAAAGCCTCTTTATAAATCTCCACATAGTCTTTTTCAGAAAGTCCAAATTTATTACCCGGACCCCACTTAAAAAAAAGAGTCATTAGAGCTTGTACCTGCTCTTGCACAGTCTCTGTAGAGCCTTCAAATCCTAGTTTCACAGCAAAGGCTCCTTTTTGGCCCTTAAGGGTCACTTCATGAACCTGTCCTAAAGAGGCTACATTAGCAAACTCATTGACTCGATCGAGGTGTTCAAAAAGCTCCGGACTTTCTTTGCGTAACGAGATTAAAAACTGATCCAGCGGTATCGGTTTAGGACCGCCTTGCTGATCTATTCCTAGCTTTAGGGCAAATAACTGTCCCGCTTTAGCAGGCAAACCAGGCAATTGACTCAATTGTTCAACAATGTAGCTCTGACTCTTTTCTTTATCTATGAAATGCAGGAGTCCCGCAGATAAGGAAATCGATGCGACGCTCTTCCACGTTTTAAATTTCATTTCTTCCTATAAAATACGGCACCACCGAGATGAACTTGCTCAAACTGATCAGACAGACCAATTAAGCTCTCCGCAGCACCCATTAAAAAGTATCCTCCAGAGGATAGGTATCGGGAAAGGTTTTTAATGATCTCTTTTTTCATATCATCTTTTTGGTAGATCAAAACATTTCGGCAGGAAATCATGTCAAAAGTTCCTTCGACGCCAACAACATCAAGAAGGTTCATAGTTCCAAAATGAACCATACTTCTGATTTCATGCTTTAACTTCCACATATCACTTTCATCTTTTGTGAAATATTTTATAAGTTTTTTCGCTGGCAGTCCTCTCTGAACTTCTAACTGAGAGTAAACCGCTTCTTTTGCTTTTTTTAAAGCTCTATCCGAAATATCCGTAGCCTTAATGTCTACACGGGGAAACTCAGGGTGAGTTTCTCTATATTCACTTAAAAGCATTGCAAACGAATAGGGCTCTTGACCAAAACTTGAGGCCGCAGACCACAGTCGAAACAAAGAAGAGTTGGGATTGTCATTTCGCCATACGGTCAACAGTTCTGACTCAATCGCTTTGAAAACTCGTTCATCTCTAAAAAACAGAGTCTCATTGTTAGTAGCTATATCTAAAAGCAGTTGCTTAAAATGACCATGAATTCCTTTGCTTAATGCATGATCGTATAGCTCGCCGTTTCCTTTAATATCAAGATTGGAACAGATTTCATTCAGTCTTTTTTCCAGCTGATAGTAATTGGACTCTTCGTAAACAATACCTAGCTCTTTGCGAATGTAGTCAGCAAAAAAACGATATATAGTTTTATCATCAGCCATATTAGTTCCCCACAACAGAGGCTATTTTCTCTTTTACAATTTCCGGAGTAAAGGGCTTTAAAATGTACTCATCAGCACCTTTATCAAAGACCATCGCCATCTCTTCCGGCTTATTTTTACTCGT
>JAGRAG010000357.1 GCA_020435025.1 Bdellovibrionales bacterium
TAATTAAATGAACACCCGTATAGGACAGATACAAGCCCACAATGATAGCCACAGCACTATCAATCCAATAATAACCTGTAACCTTGACTACAAATAAAGCCACCAAAATACCTGCACTTGTCCAAAAGTCAGAGATCACGTGATGTCCGCTCGCTCTTAAGGCTAAGGAATGATTTCTTTTACCTACGTATATTAAATATAATCCAAGCAATAAATTAGCAATTCCGGCTCCGGCAACGATCCACAATCCTAAATCCAATTGCCTTAATTCTCTTCCCTCAAATAACTTCACCGCCGCATCGACCACAATGAAAAATCCGGCAAAGCTAATCAACCCACCCTCAAAGGCAGAAGAAAAATATTCCGATTTCCCATGCCCATAAGGATGATCCTGATCTTTCGGTTGGGCCGCATAAAATATGACAAATAGGGCGACACCTGCTGCAAGAACATTAATGATACTTTCAAGTGCATCTGACAAAACTGCTTGTGACTGCGTGACTTTAAAGGCCCAAAACTTCAAAAGCATTAAAATCGAACCGACAAAAAGAGAAATCTTTGCCGCTTTTCCTTTGGACTCAGGCCGAATCGATGAGTCGTGCATTTTACTCAATTCGCTAGACATACTCTTCCTATTTTTCCCACTGTTTTTTTAACCAGAGCCACATCTCAGGCCGTCTTTTGCCAATATCCCAATGAGTTCCCGAAAATTCATGGTAGGACAAAGATACTTTCATACCATGCAATAGTTTTTTTATTTGCCTGGCTCCAAACTGAAGATGAAATTGATCACGATCACCAACATCAAGATAAATGGCTCGAAGAGACTGAATTCCTCTTTGACGTTCTTTTAAAAAACAAAGTGGGTCATGCTCCAACCATCTTGACCACTTCTCTTCGATTACCCGTCCTTCGTGATCAATGGGAGTTACAAAATTTTCGCCTCTTGAGGGTGCATAGCAGAGGCCCATAGCCACCACATTTAAAATATCAAACGCTACCTTTCGGGATAAAAGCTTACCCTCAATCAGCTCCTTTTTTACAGCAGCAACACCTCCTATTTTTTCAATATGAGGCACGATTTTTCGAATTTCTGGAAGCAGACTTGCTTCAAAAAAACAATCTGGAGCAATCGCTGCACAGATACCAAAGATTTCAGGATGCTTAGATGTTAAGTGAAGAGCTCCATATCCTCCACTTGAGCCTCCCGAAACACACCAATATTTCGCGTTTTCTTGAACCGGAAAGCTTTGCTTTAATGAGGGTACGAGTTCTTGAATTATGAAATCTTCATAAAGACCCATTCCCTTAGAGTTTATAAATTGAGAGCCCCCCCAAAATGTCATGGCGTCAACAAAACAGTATATGGCCGCCGCCGCCTCTTCCCTACCCAAGCAGGCATCTAATACCTGCGGGCCATTTTCTTCAAATGTCTTAGGCGCAAAATAACGAGGTCCATTACCAGAATATCCCGAAAGCACTAAAACTACAGGATACCCTTCTTTGGGGGGAGTTTTTTTAGGAATCAAAACAGGATTGAATCTCTTGGCAGAATCATTAAGTGGATTTTTCTTAAGACAATGACTTTCGATAACTAGAGTCTGAATAGTGAAATGTTTAAATTCCCACAGACAAAGTTCATGAATAACTTTAGCATGCGTAGATCTCATAGGGGCTCCTCGTGCAAACAGTACCTTAACCCACAGTACAGTCCAAC
>JAGRAG010000358.1 GCA_020435025.1 Bdellovibrionales bacterium
CGACTCTCTTTTTTTTCTCCACTCTCATTGTTTTTCATCAGCCCTTTTGGTTGGATCTCTCTTTAACTAATTGGACACTCCTGGCACTTAGTGCTGTACTAGGAATCACCATTGGCGACACCCTTTTCATTGCAGCCCTAAATCGAATTGGCCCAAGTTCTCAAGCCATAATAGATGGTCTCTATAGCCCCCTTTTAGCTGTTGCTGGTTTTTTTATCTTTAAGGAGGCCGTTTCATTTTTAGAAATTATGGGGGGCTTGCTGGTTATCATAGGGGTTGTTTTTGGAGCCAAAGGATTTCCAAAGTCCTCAACCATAGCCACAAAGCAAAAGTGGGAGGGGTATTTTTTAGCAACGCTTGCACAATTTGTTTTAGTAATAACGGTCGTATTAATTAGAGATCTGCTTAAGGAGCACTCCGTACTTACCATAAGTGCTTATCGCTTTCTTATTGGCACTATTAGTTATTGGCTATATTTTTCAATGACTCGTCATAAACACGAACTGTTTTCTGGATTTAAAATCAATAAAACTTTTTATTTAAATTTAGGAGGAACTTTTGTCGGTCCTTTTTTAGCATCGATCTTTTGGTTTTTAGGATTTAAATACGCACCTCTTGCTAGAGCTGGGATATATAATCAACTCTCAACAATATTCATCATTATGCTAGCTGCATTTATCTTAAAAGAGACTTTATCACGACTGCAGATCGTCGCAGTCATTCTCTCTATTATGGGGGCTCTCCTGGTCAGCCTCTAACAGATTGCCAAAGACACCTTTTCCACTACCTCAACACTTCACGCTGAGTAGGTCTCTTAACAAGCCTTATTTTAATTATCTGGCCAAATCCTAGTTTTTTATATCTAGGTGTCTCAAGATGAGAATACCTCACTTATTTTTTTTACGCTTTAAAAATCTCATATGTAAATTATTAACACTTTAGTGTCTAAAATTTGTATAGCTGTTTAGAGGTTTTTCTGTTTTGTAGCATATGAGAATATTTTTATAATTTTCCTGTCTTAATTCCGACAAAGATTAGGTAAACTGGAGTTACATACAAGGGGGCATTTATGGCTGTCGTCGGAAAAAGAAGAAGAAAGAAAAGGTATACCACGATGAACCGTTGGCTCTATGAATCTCGCCCAGTGTTTTTAGCAGCCGTCTCTGTTTGGCTTATCAAGTATTCTGACATTGGACAATCTCCTGTTGGAAAAGCTTCTGCGGTTGTTCTATTGGGTGCTGCATTTTTAACATTTTATCTGCGCCACACTTATCGATCACAAAGTCGCAGATAGTCCTTATGGGAGCTATAAGCTCCCTAGTCGTTTGCCTAATTTTCCTAGCCTAATATCTTAAACATCAATAGCAAAATTCATGGATTGATACCCTTTATAAAGGAAATCCATCACTCTATATCCATGAACCCCGTAGCCACTCATTTTTCAAATAAGGCAACTAAGTCAATCGCTCTTCTTATTTTATTAAGTGGCCTCATCGCCTGCGACACTAGAGCACCAGGAAATCCCACGACACCACACATACCCACCGATCAAGGCTCACAAGGTGATCCTATTGACCCTATCGATAGAACCCCAGTAGATGAAAAAGATGAGTATTGCTACGCCAATAACGGTGCGGGCGCTTTCTGCGTAAAGCTCAAAGAACCACCATCTAGCTATGGATATCTTCTCCCAACGATTGAAAATAATTTTCCAAGTCAGCGCGATGCCGGCCCCTACTATCCTCCTTTAAATTTAATGATTAAAAACAGTGTTCCCTCAGATCAATACATTTCAAAGAACTTTCAGTGGAAAGAGTTTTTCACCGCGGATCATGAAGACCTAGGAATGGTTCAGCCTATTCTTTTAGAAAGCCTACAAGAAATGCGTAGCCATATTGACAGAGCAATTCTTATAAATAGTTCTTACAGATCTCCGGCTTACAATTCCACGATTTCTGGAAGCGCCCAGTGGTCTCGACACATGTATGGAGATGCGGTGGATATCAAAGCCCCAGGAGTCGCTCTAGAAGATCTTGCCAAGATTTGTGAACAATTTGGCGCTTCTTATACACAACTGTATGTTGCTCACGTTCACTGTGACTGGCGTAACTCTCCCAAAGAACCTCCCCTTTTTCCTGTTTTCAAAAGTGATCAAAAATCCGGAGACCTTCCTGTCTTTGTCCCAAAAATATCTCTTCAGAAATCAGGAAAATTTTTAATCGCCAGCCTAGAAAATGAACCCTTCAAAGAAGACAGCGGGGAGCTTGTCTACAAGTGGAGCGTTAAAAAAATGAATTCTCAGCAAAAGGCAAAAAGTTATAATACTTCCTCTATAAAGTGGAAGCCTCAAGCAGGAATCTACCTTGTTGAAGTGACTGTTGGAGGATCAGAATCGGCTCAAATAAAATACCATTTTGATCCAAATAACTAATAAAGCTGACGTTATTCACCTTTAAACATCAGTAGTACTTTTTCTTGTAGGTAATAACCAAACGAAATTTTTTGTTACGTTGTCGTAGGTCCTGTACTTATTTAACTAGACCTTTTAGAGCCTCATCTTGTCTCTCATTCT
>JAGRAG010000359.1 GCA_020435025.1 Bdellovibrionales bacterium
ATTTAAATAAGCTGGGAGACCGATGTTTGGAATCCACAAGAATTGAAATTCATCACATTCGACCGCTCCATCTTGGAGGATCAGATAACCTTGAAAATCTTGTTACTCTCTGCCAAGAACACCACCGATGTCTTCACTCAAAACAAGCATAAAACAGACTTACAAGTATAAGGGAGCTAAAGTTCTGACTCTTTCGACGGACTCGGACCCTGAAAAATATTCTTAGGCCTGTCGCAGTACTTGCCGATCGATCTAAATATCATTCGCTCAATCACTCTATTTACTTAGATATCTCCATGAAAAGCCTCTGTTTTTTGGCATCTTCGTTGCATCGAAAGCCTACTATGAAATGGTTCTCTCTAGTCGTCATTTGCATTTTTAGCCTTTTTTCGAATGCTACCGAAAAGTGCGTGAGTGGAGTCAGAGCTTCCCGGGACATCTTTGTCTCCGGAAAAAAAGGCATCACGGTTCAGGCCTACGAAACAGTTAGCTCCGAAAATATAGAAAAGTTGGCGACCCACAATTTCGATGAAAAAGATCCGACAAAGTTTGGATTCAAATCTGTCGCCTTTAGCTTTCCCTTTCATCGTCCTATTATTTTGTTTTTTCCAACGGGAAATGGGAAGAAATCCTATAATGTGCATCATCGTGATGGACTTACAGTCGCAATAAACCTAGCGCAAGAAAATTACCTACGACAGTTGGAACAACAAGAACGCCTCTTCGACCAAATTGTCACCGAAAACCCCACGCCCTCGCCAATGGATCTGAATTCCCAAAAGGCACAAGCGTATTTTCGAAAATCACTTGATTCCGCACTCAACTTCCTAGATCTGCTCGTACCTCGCCCACCTGAAGACGTTATTAAACCAAGAGGACTACAAGGGACCGATCAACACGATAGTATTTTTTTTATTTATCAGTTGGCTCAAGGTTATCAGTTTTCTGGACATAAAAAAAATGGAAGATACGTCGTCGAAACTATGAGTTTAGACTCCTCAATCACTAAATATCAGGCTCATCAACTTCGGTTTCCCATCTCATACGAGTACAATGAACTCCTAGTTAAAGACATTCTAACTAGAATTGACCTAGATGTTTATGGAATTGAAAGCATCTTCTTTCCTAAAGATATTGTTTGGATGGAGTCATTTCCGCTAACACCAGGAGGACTCTACCAAACAAGTCATGGCACTGTCGCACCCATGCATCGAGTCCCAGAGGACCTCGTCAAAGAATTGAACACACTCATTAATATTTCAAGTAAACCGAAAAAATCGAACTAGCCAGTCTCAAATTTACGACATTATCTAACAACACTTGCGAGTGCATCAACGACTGACAAACACGAAACTTCGTCGATTCAAAGTCACCAAAGTTTTCCCATACTGGTGAGCGATCCAATTTAACGTCTTTGTTTGGTAAAAAACCACATGGGTCAAATCAAGCAAATAGCCCCACTTCGACAAATCCATTCCCTCTTCGTAAGGGTCGGTCATTATACCTACCGGGGCTGCCTCTTTTGCTAACTGAAACAGCATTTTCCAACTTTGTTGAGGACGGTTAAAGTGTTCCACCACTTCCGTGGCGACAACAAAGTCATACTTTTTCTTTAAAACGCTATCATGAGGGACAAAGTAGGGGTCATATGGAACCATTTGAATCCCCTCTTCTGCCGCCAACTGACGAATCGCCGGACCTGGACCAGCACCAAAATCAAGTCCCACATCGCTTTGCTGGAGCAGCCCCCTAAAGGGCTCCCAAAACTGCAGAAGAAACTGTCTATATCCATCGCAGCTCAGATCATTTTCATGCTCTTCATAACGACATTTTTCAAACTCACGAGAGACAAAACAGCTCTTATCTAAATAAACAAGGCCACACAGCCCACATAGCCAGTAATGCCTGGGAAACAGCTCATCTCGAAATTTCTGCTGGTACTTATAGATTGTAACTTTGTCCTTACAGTCACACAGCGGACAATCCAATAGAAGCCTCTTTTTTCAATGGTTTAATCGTCATTGCTGACACGAAAATGAAGAAACGAATCTTCCCCGCATTTTTCTTCTTATGCCGAGCATAATACATAGATATCTCATGATTCCAACCTTATCTTACTTTTTTACCCTTTCTATCACTCTGACATTTTGTGTTAGGGCAGGCATGTTGACATAAGGAGCCCCCTCGTTTGGAACAGAAAGAAAGCTCAAAACTGAATTGGATTATTGGTGCTGGAATCGTAGGAGCAGATATCGGAACTTCTGTTTTTTATGGTACGGGAATTCTCTTTCCTATCGTGGGATACTTAGCACCCGTCTTTGTTCTCACCACTTGTCTTATGATGTGGTTGTTCAAAAAAACTTACGAAGAAGGCTTGGCACTGAGTCCCTACAATGGAGGGGCTTATTCTATGATCCTAAGAACTATCGGCAGACGCTTTGCCGTGGTTGCCGGAGCCTTAACCTTTGTTTCTTATTTAGCAACAGCTGCGGTGAGTGCCCTTTCCGGCGCGAAATACTTTGGATCTCTGCCCATCTTCTCGGGCGACCTCCCCACCGGATTGATCGTATTGATGTCGTTTGTACCGATCATTCTTTTTGGACTGCTGAACACCAAAGGCATTGAAGAACCCGCGAAACTGGTCACCGGTATAGCGGGTTTTCACTTTTTTCTACTTATTATCATGGAAATTTGGGGACTCTTTTATATTGGCTTTAACTATGAATCCCTAGATTGGGAGAAGTTTCAAAAACTCACTCCCTCGGGCGAGTTTAATCTCACCATGCTCATTTATGGGTTTTCCGCAGCCTTTTTAGGGATTACCGGATTTGAAAGTGCTGCGCAGATTGTCGAAGAGTTAGAGCAGCCAACCCTTAACACCGTCAGACGCCTTTACAAAACCGTTATCACATTGGTTTCAATCACGGCACCTGTGATCTCTATTTTGTGCTTGGTGATCTTATCTAGTGAAGAAATTCCTCTCAGCTTGGACTACCTACTTTCCGCGTTGGCAAAGAAAATCGGTGGGCCGGTTCTTGTTGTTGTCATTGTGATCGATGCCACACTCACACTTTTTGCCGCTGTCAATACGGCATTTGTGGGCTTTATTGGTCTAGCCACAACGATGGCCAAACAGGGAAATCTCCCTTCCATACTCTTATACCGAGTCGCTCACAAATATCCGAATGTTAAAGGCTACCCGATGATTGCCATTCCCTTTGCTCTTGTGGCCTGTACAATGTCGGCGCTGGTCGCCGGTGAAGTCGAAGTCGTTGCAAAAGTCTATGAAATTGCCTTTTTAGGTGTGATGGTGAGTTTCTGTGTCGGGGTTGTTCTTATGAGAAACAAAGCCTTTCGCCGAAACATCCCTAAAAAGTTCCTGACTCAGACAAAACTGATTATTGGCAAACGAATGATCCCTGTGGTGCCGCTATTTTCCGGCCTGGTGTTAGGGACCGCTACACTGACACTGATTTTAAATGCCCACGCAGATGCTTTACTTATGCTCACCGTACTTTTTGGTTCCACACTGCTTGCTATGGCCTACTTCCGATGGGGGGTTTTAGAAACTCGGTTGGAAACACGGTCCGACCTCCGCTTGGGACTAGGGGCTTTTGCTGATGTCGCAGATCTTCCCGAAGATCTTCCCAAATATGTTTTGTGCACCGGTGGTACTGGGGCCCGACGTCTCATCAACAATGCTCTGAAGTCCATTTTATCGGAACGCTCTGACCCTTTTGAGTTGATTATCTTTCATGCGGAAGATGGTAAAGATCCCGAAGGATTTTTCTTTGAGTTGCTACAGCGAGTGGTTTCCCAACAGATTGCTCCAATATACCGAGACTCTTTCATTTTAACAGTTAAAATTCTTCCTGGAAGCTTGTCAGAAGGTTTACAAACTCTTAAAAAAGGTATTAATTTTCAGACGCTGCTTTTCGGGTCTGGACGCGACCCTAAAGCCAGCCAAGCCCTTGGCGAAGAGATTGCCTCTGAATTAGAAATTGATGTCATCTATTTAAGTCAGACTTAGGAAAGTATGAAACAGTTAAAGATTTACTATGCCAACTACTGCCCCTTTTGTCGCCAAGCCTTAGGACTACTCGGCGAAAAGGATTTCGAATTTGAAGCCATTGATGTTATGGCCAATCCTAGAGTCCTTGACCAGATAAAAAGGGAAACCGGGCATCCGACGATCCCAATTATCCTTATTGATGGAGAACTCATTGGGGGCTATACGGAGCTTAAGGCCTTAGATCGTAGTGGAGAACTCGATAAAAAGATGCGGTCATGAGTGTAAAAAAAGATCAGACCCAAATTGGAATCTTAGGTGGCGGGCAGTTAGCACGTATGCTTTGTCTGAAAGCCCATGAAGCCGGATGGGAACCTCATGTTTTAAGCCCCTCTCCTGAAGATCCTGCCGCCCAGGTCACCGCCTTATGGCACAAAGGCTCCATTGATAACAGAACGGATCTTTCACATTTTTTTAAGAACGTGGACATTGTCACATTTGAAAGTGAGTTTTGCGATGTAAATGTGATTCAAAGTGTGGCTCGAGAAAACAAAAAAGTAACCGTGGCCCCTAGTTTACAAGCCATCGGAATTCTGCAAGACCGTCTGAGCCAAAAGGAATCGCTGGTCCAATGTGGCCTGCCCACTTCTCGTTTCTTTGAGGTTTCTTCCTATCAAGACCTGCAAAAACTTTATTCTCAGTTTCCGAAGGGGTGTGTTTTAAAACGACGCCGCTTTGGCTACGACGGGTATGGCACTTTTGTATTAAAAAGCAAAAAAGATCTTCAGAATTTAAACCCAGATGTATTCGAGCTTCTCGGTGGTTTTATCGTTGAAGAGTACATTCCCTTTAAAAGAGAATTGGCCATTATGGGATTTCGCAATGCCAGTGGAGATCTTGTGACCTTTCCCCTCTCAGAGACCTATCAAGAAAATGCCCGCTGCCTTTGGGTGAAAGGGCCCATTTTCCACAACAAAGCTTTATTTCTAAAAAAGAAGTTAAAAAAATATATGGAATCGCTGAACTATGTAGGCGCAATGGCCCTAGAGCTTTTCGATACAGGAAGCGACCTGATTGTTAATGAAGTCGCACCCAGAGTTCACAATTCTGGCCACTATTCTCTCGACGGTCTAACGATTGACCAATTTGCTTTACACCTTAGGGCCATTGTTGGCATCCCATTAAAGTCCCCCAAGCTTTTGCTAGGAGGCTATGCTATGTATAATTTGTTAGGACAATCTAAAAAAGCCCCGAAACTTTCCTTTTCTAGTGAAGCCCACCTTCATTGGTATGGAAAAAAAGAAAACCGACCAGGCAGAAAAATGGGACATATCAATCATGTAAGTTCTGATCCTGATAAGAGTTTAAAGATCTTAAAAAAATCGGCAAAGGAGTTTCAATTATGAGTGACGTAGCCATCATTATGGGAAGCAAGTCGGATTGGCCAATTATGGAAAAGGCCTATAAAACCCTCGTCGACTTAGAAATCAGTTGTACCAAAGAAGTGGTTTCAGCCCACAGGACGCCCGAGCGGATGGTGGAGTTTGCCAAGCAGGCTCGACAAAATGGTTTTAAAGTCATTATTGCCGGAGCCGGAGGGGCCGCTCATTTACCAGGAATGGTGGCATCCCTAACCACACTCCCCGTGATTGGTGTTCCCATCTCATTAAACAAACTGGACGGAATGGACTCTTTGCTGTCTATTGTTCAAATGCCCAAAGGGATTCCGGTAGCCACCGTCGCAATTGACAACGCCATTAACGCTGCTTTGTTAGCCGCACGAATGCTCTCCCTTGAAAATTCTCAAGTAGAAACACGACTCAACGAGCTTCAGCAGAGTCAAATCGAGACAGTGGCGCGAATGAACCAAGACCTCGGCAAATAGGTCCTAGAACTTACGTCGAGACGGCGTTCGAGCCAGCATCCCATGAGAATAAGTTTCCTGTTTTACGCAGCGCATAAGCATGGATCTGAATTTCTTAGATTTTTCTTTCAACTTTCCAAAAACACGGTCCGATAAAACAGAGTGTAAAGGCAAGGAGAATGATCTATGTCAGAAGAAACGCAACCAGTAGCCGGCAAGCCCGATTGTATATTAGTGGCTGAAGACAGTCCTCCCAATAGAAAGATCCTCATGCATCTTTTGACAAAGTTGGGATATGACGTCGTTGCCTGTGAGGATGGGAAGCAAGCTCGGGAACGCCTTGAAAGCGACCGTCCTGAAAATCTTGTTGCAGTGATCTCAGATATCATGATGCCCAACGAAGATGGAATCGAACTCTTAAAATTTGTTCGTGGAAGTGCTGAATACAAAGACATGCCCTTTTTACTAGTAACGGCCGTCGTCGATCGTGACTATATTATTGAAGCGAAGTCTTTAGATGTAAATGGATACATTTTGAAACCTGTTACTTTTCAAAGAGTAACAGCAAAACTCAGTGAGCTTTTTCCGCACAAAAAATTCCCTAAACTCGCTGGATAATTTATGGAAAAGTCAAAATTAACAATGAACTCCATTGTTAATAAGCTGGACGAACTACCTACTCTTCCAGCAGTTGTTTATGAACTCAGTAAAGTCATCAGTGATCCTATGTCATCCACCTCTGACGTAGAAAAAATCATGGCCAATGACCAAAGTATGACCGCCAAAGTTTTATAGTTGGTGAACTCAGCTTACTATGCCATTCCCGGAGGAGTTTCCAGTTTAGCAAGAGCCATTTCATATATTGGTTTCGATACGGTTCACCAACTTGTCCTGTCCACTTCTATTATTAATGCCCTTGAATTTCCTCAAGGCGAATCGTTTGATCTAAACAAGTTTTGGGAGCACTCGATCGGAGTAGGAATTGCGGCTGAAACATTGGCAAAATTTGTTCGGCATCCCTCCCCCTCAGATATGTTTACCTGTGGACTGGTTCACGATATGGGTAAAATTGCTATGTACATGACTGACGCTGAAGAAATGGTGAGAATCTCTGACCACGCTGTAGCCAATAATCTTAGTTACTTCGAAGCTGAAGAAGTCATGGAAGCCCCTCACCATACAGTTGTCGGACAAATGCTAGCAGAAAAATGGAATCTGCCAACTTTGATACAAGCTGTGATAAAAAATCATCATCAAAAAGATCCGCGTATGCGAGGTGGAATTTCTGCTGAACTCAGCCAAACTGTGGATATCATATATATAGCCAACCTTTTCACACATGCTTTGAAGTTTGGAAAAAGCGGTCATAATAAAATATTAGGGGCACCGAAAGACGTTATGGAGCGCTTACGAATTGACGCCCAAAAAGATTTTAAACCTCTGATCAAAGACATCAAAGTCAACCTCGAGCGCGGGGAAGAATTTATCAGAGTCATAGGAGGAGGCCGCTAATGGTGTCGAACCCATCTGCAAAAGACTTTGCTGAACTTTATCAAGAAATTGCTGAAGAAGCCATGATGGGTTTTATCACATTCGATACAAGTTCTAATACTTGCGTTTACGCAAACAAACTAGCAAGAGAGCTTTTAGAATTAGGAACCTGTGCTGATCTCAACACTATCAAAGTCTATGACTTGTATCCTTCGGAACCCGATGCCCAAGGCCGAATGCGTCCCCTAGAAGAAAACCTGATTCAGCTAGAGGGCCTGTTTCAAGATATCCTAGTTAAAAAACTAAATGGTCATACCTTTATTGCTAACATCGGCATTAAAAAAGTTCATATGGCCAACGAAGATCACCTTCTTTTGATGTTGCAAGACATGACCATTCAACACAAGCTGCAAAAAGAAATCACAGAAAAGCAAACTGCCATTAAGGCTGCCTATGAAGAAGTTTTAAATCAGAACAGACAACTAAAAGAATTAGATGTTGCCAAAGACAAATTTATTGCTTTGACGACACATGAGTTACGAACTCCCCTTGCAGCTATGTTTGGAAGTGCCGAGATCCTTCACTATGGAATGTACGACACCGAAGAAGAACTTAAAGAGTTCATCAATATGATCTATAGTCAGGGAAAACATATGATGGAACTGGTCAATGACATCTTAGATTTCGCGAAAGCTCAGGCCGGCAGGACGGACTACTTTATAGAACAACTTAATTTATCGGAATTTGTTGAAGAGCAAATGACCAATATTGAGACCATGGCCATTGAAAACCAGGTTAAAATGGATTTCCGCTTTCAGAAGATCAATGCTCTTTGTTACTTCGACCCCCTTCGTTTAAAACAGGTGATGCAAAACATTTTAAGTAATGCCATCAAGTACAATCGCGATGGCGGTACGGTGTACTCCTGGCTTGAAGAATATCCCCACTTTATCAGAGTCTATATCCAAGACACCGGTCATGGTATAGAGCCAGAGAACATCAGAAAGGTCTTTAATGAATTTGAAACCCTGGGCAAAGTAGCCAATCACCATAAAGGCACTGGATTAGGAATGCCCATTACTTTAAGACTCGTTGAAGGAATGGGTGGAAAGATTGACCTGCTCAGCGATGTAGGAAAAGGAACCACTTTTTGGATTGATATTCCTAAAGAAAAGGTCTTAAAAGCTGACGTCTACAAAGAAAGACCTCTTGATGTTGACGACCTTCTCGCCTCTTAAAACTTGAACTTCAATTTTCATTGAAATGGGTCTAGGCGAGTTCATACTCATCAAGGCTGGTATGTTAATAGCTCCAATTACGCTTCGGAATAGAATATCGCTCGACACTATCGACCTTTAGCCACTGTCCCGTCTTTCTGAGCTCTTCGAAATTCGTAAACGAAAATGTAGCTAGTCTATAACGAAGGTACTTCGGTGGCTTTTCTGAAAATTTTGTTGGTTCAAATAGCTTATACACTTCAGGGGTCCCTGATATCAGATGCTTCTTTAACGACTGCAACCAATGCCTGGAGTAATGAGAAATCATATTGTTGTTAGCACCCTCATCAATATTGTGTGATGAGAAATAAAGTTGCTTAGAAACGACATTCATGCCTGGTGTTATCCACATAGGGGCTTCATTTTCATCATCTAAGTAATCCTGAAGTTTAATTCTCTCCCAATTTTCTTTATCATAGCTGCCTTCAATAATAATGAATTTACCATTGAGCGGCAAAAATCGAAAACGACTGACAATTGAGGAGATCCGGTAATTGTACAAAAATTGTAGATACCACAAAATGGGGATGTCTTTTTTCTGTCTTTTGTACACGAAATGTGGGCTAACAAAAACCACATTACTAGGATTGTAATGCATTGCTAAGACCGGCACTCCGCAAAGAATAACTATGAGTACCGCAATATTTTTTCTCACTAGTGACGTATCGCTTATAGCTTTGATGGGTTCTTTTAAATAAGACAAGCTCTTTTCTAAAAAGAGAAGATCACGATCGACTAACAAATATAAACATATCGCCGAATAGGTGATATGCAGGTGAGAAAAAGATACACTAAAAAACAAAATGACCTGGAAAAATACAAAAATAGAAAAAACTGCCACCCGACTTTTTCGTCCTAGAAATATTAAAAATGGCAGTACTAATTCAAGAACAAAAGTCGAATGGGTAAACACTATTTGAACCCAATGGGGAAGCTGATAAAGAGCCCAAGAAACCTTTATCGGCGAAATAACATTTTT
>JAGRAG010000360.1 GCA_020435025.1 Bdellovibrionales bacterium
GGAGTTATCTTTGAACCTATTCAGTGTGAAGGAGGAATGAATCCTTTGCCGGAGAATTTAATCAAGAGTTTTGTTCGGCTTCAAGATGAATTTGGTATCCCTTTAATTGTCGATGAAATTCAGACGGGATTGTACCGAACAGGAAGGTTTCTGGCCTCCAGCTCGTTTGTAAAAAAACCGGACTATATTTTACTTGGTAAAGGCCTGGGGGGCGGATTGTCAAAGTGCGGAGCCGTCCTAGTAAGAAAGCCTATATATTGTGAAGAGTTTGGAGTCATTCATACATCGACGTTTGCTGAAGATGAGTTCAGTGCCCAGATGGCAATAGAAACCCTAAGCATTCTTGAAGACCATAAAAGTGACATCGAAGAGCGTGCCGATTATTTTGAAAAGACAGTAAGGTCTCATATTCAATCTTTAGCTCAAAGATATCCAGAAGTGATTAAGCAGGTCCGTGGAGAAGGTTTTCTTATTGGTGTTGAGTTTGATGTTGAAGAAAACAAAAAGCTTTCGCCATTGATCGATGGGATTTATCAGTGCGGTATGATCTCATATGTTTTTGCTAGTTACCTTTTGCACCAATTTCAGGTGAGAGTGGGTGTGACCCTAAGTAAACCCAACGTCTTAAGAATCCAGCCCAGTTTTTTTGTAACGGATGAATCGATCAAACAGCTTCTAAAAGGTCTTCAGTCTCTTGTCGAGCTTCTGGTGGAACGCAAGTTGTTGAAAATGACATCACACTTTTGGGAGCAGCCACTAGCAGATGAGCTGCTTGAGACGCCCTCAGATCCGTATACTCGGGACTTTATTCGTAACAATGATGACGATAAAGAAATTTATAAAGTGGGATTTTTAACTCATGTGGTTAATGAACGTCAGCTTATGACTATGGACCCTTTGTTTCGTCATATTTCTAAAAAAGATCGGAATAAGTTTTTAAGTAAGTTTGCTCCAGTGGCCTCTCCCATGCGTTATCACACTCAGGTTGTCCGCGATGATCAGGGCAACAAAATAGAACTTTCTCTCTATGGTGTCTTTTTACCGAGTACCTACTTTATGAAAAGCCACCGAGACAGATCTGTCGATGCCTATAACGTGGTTCGACAGATGTGTCATTTCGCGGAAGCTGACGGCTGTGGGACCATCGGTTTGGGCCAGTTTACAAGTATTGTTACGGATAGTGGAACTTTGTTGCGAGAAGAATTTCCTAACGTCAAGATAACGACGGGAAACAACCTAACTATAGGCTCAGCAGTCTTATCTATCGAAAGAGTCTTAAAGGAACTGAATAAAACGCTTACAGATGTTAAGATTGCAATTCTCGGGGCTCCAGGAAATATTGGTAGCACGCTATCCGTTTACTTATCCACGAAAGTCAGCGAGCTTTATCTTTACTATTACCAAGATGTCAAAGAGAGTTGTAAGTTTCAGTCTGTTGTTGATGAAATTCAGCAAACGAGTCCGCGTTGTTGTGTTCAGGCATTTAGTGATATAGAACTTCTTCGCGAATGTGATGTATTAGTGGTCTGTACGAATTCGACGGATTTTGTAATTCCTAGCGAATCATTGAAACAAAATGCTGTTGTGTTAGATCTTTCAGTGCCATCAAATATCAGCCCCAAAGTGGTTCAGCAACGAAAAGATGTTACTTTTTACGAAGGGGGATTTATGAAGTTTCCTTTTCAACAAAAGATTGAAAGTCGTTGGGTCCCGGCAGCTAAAACTACGATCTTTGCATGTATGGCCGAATCGGTCTTGCTAGGACTTCATCGTTCGCCTCGTTCGATGCACTCCATAGGACGTGTCGATCCTGCCTTGGTGGATCCCATGTTGGAATTGGCCAAAGACTCCGGAGTCACTCTGGGAGCATTTAAGGGGCGTAGATGATTTCGTGGCAGGCTCTTGATAGTTTTAACGAAAGATCTTCAGTCGAAAAGTGGGGTGTTAAGGCCGTATTCTTGGGACGGTTTGCTGCTAAAAAAAGTATTAAGGGTATTAGCTTTAGTATTAGTGAATTATTTGAGTCACTCTTAAGACAGAACGAAGATCTTAAATGGATTTTCGCTTCCTTAAATGATGCTTCATTGACTCCCGAGAACCTAGGCTATGTGTCGAAGTCCATAGTAGCAAAAATAAAAAAAACAGAACCGCTTAAAGAAGAACTTGATTTTATCATGTCTTACTTTGTGGGTGACGAGGCCTTGATTGTTCGTTCCAATTGCAGTGTTGAGGACGGAATTTATGGATCTAGTTTTGCCGGAATTTTTGAGAGTGTTGTTGTAAAGCCCATTAGCCCAGAATTGATATGGAAGGCTTGTTTAGAAGTTTTTGCTTCGACT
>JAGRAG010000361.1 GCA_020435025.1 Bdellovibrionales bacterium
CCTATGGTATGGGAGTCCGCAGTTATTTGCTGGGTCGCCCACCCGTCACAAATATGTATGAGACCGTGGTGTGGGTTCCCTGGGGAGCCATTATTTTCGCCGCTCTTTTGGAGTGGAAGAGCCGCAGCAGGACTGTGTTAATGGTATCAGCATTGCTTTCGGTGTTTTGTCTGATCCTGACCGATTTGGCTCCTTCTGTTCTGGATAAGTCCTTGTCTCCACTTCAGCCGGTGCTGCGGGACAACTTTTGGCTCACCACCCATGTGTTGGTGATCACTTTGAGTTATGCGGCCTTCTTTTTGGCCTTTGCCCTGGCCGATCTGCAGTTGTTTTACTTTTTGCGCGATGAAAACAAATTCGCACAAAAAATCCAGGAGGGTACCAAGGCCATCTATCGCTCCATCCAAGTGGGGGTGATATTGCTCGGCGCAGGTATTATTTTAGGTGGGATCTGGGCCGACTATTCCTGGGGCCGCTTTTGGGGTTGGGATCCAAAAGAAAACGGAGCCTTGTTGATTTGTCTGTGGTTGTTAGTGGCAATCCATGGTCGATTGGCCGGCAAAATGAAAGCCTTAGGCTATGCTCTGGCCATGTGTTTTACGAATATCATTGTGGCTTTAGCTTGGTTTGGAGTGAATTTATTGAACGTCGGACTACATTCATATGGATTTACTGAGAACATAGCTTATAACCTCGCAGCTTTTTGTATTTTACAGATGGTGGTTATAATCGGAGCCTGGGTCACCATTTTGTTTCGTGAATCCAAAAATGGAGTGAAGACCGCTTAATTAGAAAGGACGGGTAATGAACAAGGTTCTAATGACGATTGGAATGGCTTTATTTTTGGGAACAATAGCCTTTGGTTTACGGCAAATGGGCTTTATTGGTGGTGAAGGGTACTACACCGAACCAAAGACAGCCAATCCTGATTGGAATGCTCACGACACTCCTAATGTGGTCTTTGATCGCTATCAAGGAGGAAAGATCGCTCTGGCTGATTTTAAAGGTAAGGTGGTTCTTGTTAACTTTTGGGCCTCTTGGTGTGGACCTTGTTCTGAGGAATTCCCGGCGATGTTAAGGCTATTGGATCACTTTGAGGGGCAGCTGCAGATGGTGGCGGTTTCAAATGACAGCGAAGAAGATCAGGTCGAAAAATTTTTAAAGACTTTTCGTAAGGACTATAAAGAACAAATGGAACTTCCTTCTTTGCATATTGGCTGGGACCCGACATTGAAAATCACTCAAGAGCAGTTTAATGTTTTACGTCTACCTGAGACATTTATCCTTAATAAGGAAATGAAGATGGTTCGCAAAGTCATTGGCGTGACGGAGTGGGATGGTGAGGAGATGAAAAAATACATCGACTCGCTTTTAAGCCAAGCCTCTTAAGGCTTCTCTTCAAAATCCTAAACAAGACAAAAGGAGTCTATGGGCTTTCCAACTGAAAGTCATAGATGGAGCCGAGCTTAAGGATCTGGGTGAGTTCATCTAATGCCGTAAAGCTTTCTTGAACTAACTGTGGGTCTCGTAAATCATCAAAACTGAGTCGATCCCTATAGTGTTTGTTGGCCCAACCCACTAAGACAGAATAGATCTCTTCACCCATAAGACACTGTGGGGCCACTTGTCGGACCTCTTCTTCGCTGAGGACGACCCTTAACCTTAAGCATGCCGGTCCGCCGCCGTTGCGCATGCTTTGCTTGACGTCGTAGACAAGGACTTCCGAAATGGGTCCACCAGATTGAGTGAGACTTTGTAGGTAGGTCCAGACAGCAGGAGATTCTTCACACTCACCGGGAACGACGAGGGTCATAGTTCCATCACTGTTAGCTAGCAGTTGACTATTAAAAAGGTAAGTCTTTACGGATTCTAAAACGGAAACTTCTGACTCCGACACCTCAACAAAGTGAAATGGCTGCGTATCGCTCCAGGCCCTTTTAATATTACTTTGCGTTTCTTGAAGGTTCTCAAAAGCCTTTTCGTGATAAAATAATACGTTCTTATTGCCCACGGCGATAACGTCATTGTGAAAGACTCCCGTATCAATGACATCGGGATTTTGTTGAGCGTAAACAACAAATGGATCAGATAATTGGTGGAGGCGAGCCACGGCTTGGGAGGCCTCCAGAGTTTGTCGGGCTGGGTATTTTTTTGGAGCCGGCCGATTCGGGCTATCTGCGTAGCGACCAAAGACGAAAAACTCAATCCCTTGGGTCCCATAGTCTGTGCAAAACCGAGTGTGATTGGCGGCCCCTTCATCACCAAACCATTCGTGGGATGGGATGTGTGGATGGTGTACGAAATGCTTTTCCGAGGAAAACACCGATTTTAAAATGCGACCCGTTTGCTCGGGTTCAATAAAACGGTGAAACTTGTTACACAGATTGGCTGGAGTGAAATGAACTTTGTGGTCTACGGTATCAGCCGATGGGGACACTGTTGCAGCGTTAGCCGTCCACATGCTGGATGCGGAAAAGCAAGAGGCAAACGCCTGTGGGGCTTGCTGAGAGGCTTTTTCTAAAGCTGTTGAAAGATCACCTGAAAATCCGAGTCGGCGGAGAGTCTGCAAGTCGGGTCGGGCATTGGGAGGAAGAAGCCCTTGGGGATAGCCGCGATCAGAAAGTGCCTTCATCTTTTCAAGTCCTTGTAAAACGGCTTGTTTTGGATTGGAAAGAGATTGGGCATTGCTTTTTGAGGCAACATTCCCATAGGAAAGCCCTGCATAGTTGTGGGTCGGACCGACTAAACCATCAAAATTGTACTCGAAAAATTTCATGAAGGCAGATTAGTTGGGAGTGATCAAGGAGTCAATAAGAGTCCCAGAAGGAGAGCTATTGGCTCTGGCAACAAAGGGATTTTACTTGGCACAGTCGAAAGAGCAGAGAGGCTTTCATGCTTAGAAAAATTACTCAAGAATTGTACAAATCCTTTGGAGAAGACATAAAATTTTAGGTCTCTGCCTCTAGAGATGATATAAGGCTTCTTCGGAGGAAAATTGCTTAAGTATTTGTTTTTCAGCATGATTTCTATTTTTGCGATCAATTCGCTGACGGCTTTTGCGGCGGGTCCCTCTTATATTTGTGTAGGAGCCGTAAAAAAAGAGATTCGACAGTCTTTTACAGAGCTCGATTTGGCGTGGTCAAAAGCAGAAAAACGAGAATGGAGCAAACACCGTCAGGCGGAGGGGCCAGGCCGTTGGTTATCGGAGTCGATTCGTTTTAAGAAAATTTTGTTTCGATGGTTGAATGGAAAACATCTTAACTACTCTTATTTAGATGACGTACGCGTGGATGCGGAGCTTTTAGCTCATCCAAAAATGAACGCAAAACTAAGTAAATATATGGCAGAGCGGGACAAGGCCCTTCAGGCGCTTCCCGCTGCGCGAATCAATGAGCTTAAAGGGCAAACAGAAAAAGAGGCTCAAAACGTTGTTGAGTTAGAACAGACGGCGCAAACCTCTTTGGATCTGTTTCAAGCAACTGTCGGAGGTTGGTGGGGTGGTCGCGTCCGTATTAAAGAGTTGATCACTGGTATAGAAGGATACGAAGCAGATCTGACTCATAAAATTCGTCAAGGTGTTGTTCTGCAGAAAAATGAAAGAGCTCTTTTTTATGTAATCACCCATTATCCAATTAAGAGATTTTATCCTTTAACGGTCGAACAATTTGAGTGGAGGCAAGGGAAGTGGAGTCAAGTGACTGAGGTCTATCAGTCACCGACCGAGGTTCGACGGGCTTGGCGGGCTGTTCGCATGAAAAGACAAAGGATCTTTCCGACTTTTTTTTCCAAAGGCGAGCTGGGAGAGTTAGAGGAGCGATACGCTGAAAAATGGGCGGAATTGCGATCTATGAAAGCTCGGTTAGAGTACTATGATCGATTGGGTGGACTATCGCCAAAGGCCCGAAAGCGTTTGGATCAAATCCGCGATTTAGAAGAAAGAAATCTACCGCGACCGACCTTTGCGGCTGAGCGGTGGTTGGATTTGGTTTTGGGACATAGCGAGATGCGGACGTTCTTTTTTGGGAAGGAAAACGCAGCTAATAAACAAAAAATAGAGCAGTACACGCCCGGTATCTTGTCGCGCTCGGAACGAGAGGAATTATTTCGTGAATTGGAAATAGCAGATCTTGCTAGTTTCTGGGGAAGAACTCGAAACAAAGTGATTTATTCTGTTTTGCTTGCCGTAATTCCTTGGGCTATGTCCACTGATGGGTTTGTCCAAGGGGTGATCGATTACTCCAAAGCGACTTATTTTCATATGCAAAGGTGGGGCAGCGAGTACTTACAGATCAATCACTCCCAAATTGACAATCCTGTTTTGCAGCGCTTGGATCAAAAAATGTTAGCCAGGGAAATGCGCTACTTTCAAATCACTCTGCTAGAGTCTCCTGAACGGTTTTTAGAAGAGGCTGTGGTGTATGTGGAGGCTGTGACAGGAGAAAGGCTCAAGGGCCGGCAAATGGACCTCGGCGATCTGTTGGTCCCCATGCGGAAGCAAGAGGAAGTCTCGCTCTCCAGTCAGCCGTTTCAAACCAATGCTGAAGCCCTATTCAGAAAAATGGTCCAAGAAAGGGAGGATCTTCAAGAGAAAAAAAAGATTTTAGGGGATGACTTTAAAGCTTATGTGACGGATCGTTTTCAACAGCGACTGAGCGAGAAAATTCTAGAAAAGCAGTGATGAGATAAGGCTATGAAGGTGAAAAAACTGATTTCATTTTGGGAAAGGCATGTGGCGCTGCTTGTGGTGGCCTTTGGAGCTCTTGGCTATGGTCTTTCCTGGGGATTTTCTGATTCTTTGCTTTTGGCGCCCAGTGACGCTCCCGTGTTTTTATGGATGGATCTGATTAAAACAATCTTTTTTTCGTCACTTAAGATGTTAGTGGCTCCCATTGTTTTTTTCTCTTTATTAGATGGTCTGTTGCAAATGCATGCCTTAACCCATCTTGGAGATTTGGGTCGAGCGACTTTAACCTATTATTTTACAACCACAATGATAGCTATCCTGATCGGTCTCACCGTTGTGGTTTTCATACACCCGTGGGAATCGGATAGTGGCAATGGCCTTCAAAAAGAACGTTTAAAGGCAGAACACTCTTTAAGCTCAGATCGGTTTATTGAAAGAAAAGAGGGAACCCCGATTGGAGTCGCGACGAAAATGGCCAAAGAGGTTCTGGCAAATCCCTTTGAGGCTTTTGTTAAAAATAATAT
>JAGRAG010000362.1 GCA_020435025.1 Bdellovibrionales bacterium
GACCCCTTTACCATACCAAGGAGAATGTTTTGAAAGTTCAAAAATGGATAGTCTATGTCGCACTGTCTCTGTCGCTGGTGATTACGGGAGTCAGTCAAGCCGATACGAATTACTGTGCTGCTATTCGAGGAAACGGAGAATTGATACTCGCTCACTGGCCCGCCCTAGCTCGTGCTGTGGAAAATGAAGGCTACCCCAAGGCGGTCGCGGGTGGAAGCTCTGCGGCCATCACTCTTTTTTACTTAGACGCTATTTCGCAAAATCCTTATCTTTCAAAAGACCCCGACATTCGTAAAAAACAACAAGCGCTACTATTAAAATCAGTGCTCATTCACACACAATATTTGTGGGAAGAAGACACTCAAGCACCGAAGGTCATGACAGCGATTGAAGACTTCAAAAAATTCGGAGAAGAAAGTTTTCTCGGCAAAGTGAAAATCGCCTTAAAACTTGCCAAAGACTTGCCTACCTTTATGGAAATCTTAGGAGAATATGGTCCATTATTTAATCCAGAAATGGCTCGTGGATTGAAAGAAAATTTTGAGTTTTACAAACAACAAATTTCTGAAGCTTTATTTTATCTTGGAAATTTTGACGCTAAAACCGATAAAAACATCTTCTACAGAAACGCCTTGATTGATTTTAAATACTTAGCTCTTCTTGTTGGTCGCATTGGGGATTTCTATGCTGGCAACTACTCGGACAAGCAAAAAGATGCGGGCTCAGCGATGCGCCAGTTTCTTAAAATTTGTGGTACTGCTTCCGTTGGTCAAGTGTGGTTTGATGAGGGTGAGAAGGGAAGCACCTGTTCCCAGCTTTACAAAGAGGCCCTTGTCAGCTTTTATAAAAAGCCCAAAGTACGTGTAAGAAATCCGAACGGAAAAGGGTTTTCAACAAGAACGGTAAATAGAGAGTTTGCAAACAAACTTATCTTCAAAGCCGTTGGCTCTGGCCTCTCCGCTTTTCCAACGACAGCTATTGTGAAAGGTGACGCCTACAATCGGTACACGGAGGGAAAAAAGATTTATGATAGCGGAGCCCCTGAGCAGATCGATGACTTCTCCCTCGACTACAATAGCGAACTTTCTTACGGCTATTGGGGCAAAACGGAACAACTGAATTTCATTGGCTCCAATTTAAAAAAGAATTTTGCCAATGATCTTAAGAGCCAAAAGTTTGAAGCCCTTTACAATGGAAATTGGTTCGAAGTGCTTTCAACTTCTCCCGCAGAACCGGGTCTAGCAAATCTGCAGCGCATTCCCGATGGTTCAAAGATGGATGGACAAACCGCCGTTGATAAATCCTATTTCGAAGGCTGGTGGCTTCTAAAATACTTTAAATTGAAGGCGCAAACTTGGTACAATGAAGAAAACCCTGAAAAAAGTATTATTCCTTTTCGTAAAGGAGTTTTTTCAGCTGGTGGCTGGTCGGATCTTCATCCTATGTTGGTTTTAAAGTCTCACGGTTGCGAGAACACCCTATACGTGACTCGACAGAATGGAGAATCTGTTTTCGGCCAACAGATTTTTATTCGACTCACCGGAGACACAAAAACTCTCCCATTTTGGAAAGAGATCAACCAACAAAACAACCGCATTGGTTGGCACGATCTGACTCCTGAAATGGAGCAGACTCCGTGGAATCGGCTCTATAACTTAGCTAATGGCAAAAGCTCATTTTTAAAATCTGTTGGCCAGGCCGATGTCGTTCACTGTACAAACTGGGATGCGTACAATCTCTTTGAAAATACGAAACAAACTATTAAGGAAATCAGTCTGGATTCTTGGATAGCGCCCTTATTTAAAAAAAGATCGATCGAACAACGTGGTGCTTTTAACTACGGTAATGATCAAACCGATACCGTGGGTGACGGGTTTCCGGGGTGCTTATCAACTCCCCCAACCGTAAAACGAAATTCGGTTTTAGTGAATTAAAAAGAAAATAACCGAACAGCAAACAACAGCTCTCAATAAGCTGTTGTTTACTGACTCATCTGAGTTCAATAGTTTTCTTAGTAAAAAACATCGATAAGAGACGGAACAACGCTTTCCCCACGACAGCGCTTCTGCGTCTCTTCTATCGCAACAGAGGATCCCTTCAATCCAAAACCCAAAGTTTCCAGCTTCTGGATTTCTCCTTGCGGATTCACCGTCATCAGTTCAATAAGAATTCGGTTACCGGAGCGAAGGTCATAAATCTCTGTACCGCTTAACGGTCCTGTTCGTAACAACTTGCCCGGAATAGAGATATCCCAGTTGTCATAAACAGACTCAACACCATCAACTTGTGCGACGGCGCGCAACTGATGTCCTTCAATATTAACAGAGTATGCAATCGCTTTCCAAAGAAGCTCCTCCACTTCCAGTGCCAATGACAACTGATCTACAGGGGCACGACAGGAAACCTCCATACGAGAGCCATTTCTACGTCCATCGACTCCCGCAGAGACGTTTAAAACTCCTGCACGGTCGACAGTTTGAGATATCTTCCATGCACCTCCACGAGGAGAACGATAACTTCCAACTGGCTCGAATAAAAACCGTCCCGTACAAATATTCGGGTTTGTAGTGGCAAATAAAATGTTACCGGAAGTCAACAATGCCAGTTCTATATTACAGTTCGGACTCAGTTCCGACAAATAGGCATTACATCGGTCTCCACGACAATCAAACTCATAAGTGGCACCATTTATTTTAGAATTCCAACCATCAGTCAGCCTAACAAATAAACTGCCTCGACTCGCATCCACTCGTATATTTAAGTCGCCATTGGGAGTCTTCGCTTCGAAATTTCCCGTATAACTATGTAAATTCGTGGCTTCCGCCGATAGAGCCAAAAGAAAACTGACTAATAAAAAGATCCTCATTGATTCTCCCCTTGTTAATTAAAGATCTCATCAGATATTGCCCCTTTCAGGAAGTCTATCGATGAGGGGACGTGCCATAGAGAATTTCATTTTTCTTAAGATTCTTACATATTGCTTACGATACGAACAAACGCCGGATCCCTCTCTCATTTGCTATCGGAGCCAATTGCAAAAAAGATATGAACACCGCTCCTACTACTTAATATTTAAAATCTCTAATATCGATGGAAATGGATTTTCATAAGTTGGCTGATAGGGATACCTATAATCAATAATATGATTGAACTGACCATCAAGGTTGTATAAAGACGGCGAAAGAGGACCGATAAAAATGCGTTCAAACACCTTTTTTCGAGCTTCCTGATCTGTATAAAACTTCATGCCAGGGTCTGGCCGCCAAGGCTCTATAAATGAGTAAATATGCTTAGTATGGTTTTTATAATCTCGACTTTTACCTGAAACAAAACTTAAACTATCCGCAAAGGTATCATCGCTATACCCATAATTAAGAACATTGGGAGGAGATAACTCTAGCCACTGATGGTTTCCATCAATAGATCGTAACCAACCAGTGATCACATGATTGCTATTTCTTCCATATAGAGGTTTGTTGCGATCAAGGCCCAATAGCTCTCCAAGCCGATTCAATTGATTCGCATTTAATAGTGCCAACTTAGCCAGTTGTATGGAGTTAAACACAGGCGGAAAATCATTAGATTTAAAATGTTTTGCAGAACCTAACTTCATATCCTTTTTAACTCGATTGGAAACTCTACCTCTACCAGTAAAAGCCAATAGTTTACGACTTTCAGGTTTAGCAAACTGGCGATCGACTTGGTCATCATCTCCGTTGAATTTAAATCCATTATGAAATCTAGAAAGGGCCAAAGGATTCTCAAAACCCAGTACATTAGCAAAATTATCTAGGAGATTCTGAAAGACTTCCATGAGTTTATATGGACCCTCTTCGATCAAATGCTCTTTTATTCCTAAGGGCTCTAAACTACCTACCGAATGGAGGTTCAAAAGTTGGTTCTCAAATTGTCCTATTTGCGCTGAAAACTTGTCAAAATTTTCAATGTTAGCTTTACATAAATACTCGCCTGTTGAGGCCGGTATGCCCGCTGCAACTACTGGTCCATAGCAAAATACCCACTCCATATATGGTTTTAAAATGGAGGAATTGCCATCTTTAATTGTCCCCTTGGCCCACCAAGCTGTATTCATAGAATTTGTCATGGCCTTCACATTCGCTTCTATATATTTCTTAATTGCTAATTGAACGTCGTTGTGCTGCCTTTCAATCAACTTTCTAAAAGAAAGAGTCCAATCCTTTAGTTGTTGATTCGCAGATCCACGAGCATTTAAAAACTTTTCACGAACTTCTTGGCTATATACGTAAATCACCTCAACAACACCAGTCATTAATTCATCTATCTTTTGCGGATCAAATTTATTTTCAAACTGTTTTTGAAGTTTTTCAGCCCTCTGAACCAATTTTCTTTTTTCTCTTGTTAAATTTCGTTTTAATTTTCGAAATTTACTTAGTTTCTCTTTTAGATCCTTCAAAGTATGACAGCCCATCATACAAATTTGGTAAGCCGGATTCGTGATTGTTTCGTTGCATGAATAAAATTTTGGACCCCACCATCTCCAATCTGTGCATATGGAAGGTACTGTAATGCTCTTTATATGCCTTTTCTCGCAACGATTCCTACATTTGCCAACAATGTCTCTTTCTATATCAGAGACAAATTGGTCAATCTGCTCTTGAGCATCCGATATTTTCTTATTGTATCTATTGATCTGTCTTTGGACTTTATTGCGTTCTTTTTTAAATTTCTTTTCAGCTTTAAAAAAAGGCTTAAGCACTTTCTTTAGTTCATTTATTTTATTCCATGCCTCACCAACAATTTCGCCTTCAAGCCTATTTAGCTGCTTTTCAAAACGATGCAGTTCATCAACAGCACCTAGGGTACCTTGATTGACTTTGTCATGCACATCGGAAGCAAATTTTGTTAATTTTTGAGCCTCATCATTTTTTAACTTTAAGCCGAGATAGGTAGACGCAAAATGATGAGCGGCATAAATTTCTATTATCTGTACAAGTCCCGCACCTTTTAGTTCACCGATATTTTGTTCAATAAACTCCTTAAGAGAAAGTTTTTTTATATCCACCCCTCCAGTGAAAAGTTCTAGAATTCTATCTTCATCCCACTTAGTCTTTTTGAGCGGTTTAATATAAAGGGCTCTTCCAATTTCGTCATAAATATTTTGCATAAACGTCAGAAGTGAGGACGATGCAACTTTATTGAGTTCTCGCTTGGCATCTGAGTCTTTAACAAGGGTCTCATAGGCAAAGTTGTAAATAGATGGTCTTTCATACTTTGCTATCAAGCGATTGTAGGTTCCACCGGGTAACTCCGGAGTGTACTTACCTATTAAAGACTCTAATAAATTGTGTCTTTCATCGATTTCAGTTTCTTCATCCGTAAACGAAAAAATGCCTCCAGAAAATTGATTGACGTAGGTATGCGCAAAAGTGTCTGCAGCGGCATGGGCGGCAAAACCATAGCTCAAAGAGATCGACTCAAGATTCTGAGACTTTTTTGCTGACGTCAGCATATGGTGAACCCAATCCCCAGTTCCCCAGCTTTGCGTGTTGGAATCGTTGATCCCTGGGTGAATTACAGTTTGTCCAGCTATCATATCTGGAAATGCATCTGGCCCATAGTTACCAAGTAGATAAGCATCGGGGTATTTTTTTAATGAGTTATACACCTGCTTTGCAATAGAAATAGGTAGTTTCTTTTCGCCGACGACATCAATGTATACACAAGGCTTTAACTCGGTATTCGTACATGCTTCAACAGACTTCAAAACTTCATTGCCAACATAGACATGGGTATTAATCTTATAAGCTCTAGCCATGGATCCATAGAAAAGGATAAACAACACCATACAAGTCAGAGCGCCATTCTTTTTAAAACGGGATAAGAAAGACCCATTTTTACGACTCATGAGAACCTCATAGGAATCTTTGGTCAGAATAACTCAGATCTATCAGATTCGGATCACAGTCTAAGTTCTGGTCATGCATCATTTTGCACATCTCTTGTTTGACATCATGTATGAATTTTTCCCTGGATCTCTGTTGCTTTCTAATATCTGAATAATCTTCACATTCGATATTTGACACATACATATCTATACCTTGAATGATACCCGCACCAAGAACCACACCCACCTTAGAAATAACAATGGTCGGATCACACATACTTGCAACAGTGGCAACAGTCCAGACCCCATAAAGGATGTTGGTCAGGTTTTGATAGACCTTTTTTTCTTCGCAACTTATTTTCGTAGAGGCTACCGAATAATAGCCCCAATCATTCGAATCGTGTTCCATGGATGCGATTGGAGACCGAGGATCACAAAAAAATTCAATATGCACTTCTGCCATGGAAACACTCGAAAAAAGTGTCATCACTAATATTAAAGAGGCCATTTTGGCGAAAAATCGGTTCATGAGGTGCCGACTATGCAATGGCTGTACCATCCAAAAAGCAATCCAAATCCAATACACTAAGGCTACGCCGTTTTGACCGTTCGATGGGTCCGAAATTTGATACTTGCCTGTCTCCAAGGACCTAAAAAGAGTCCAGTCGTAAAAATTGGACTCTTTGACATAACTTATCTTAAAAGAGAACATTTCTTATAGGAAACAGCTGATTTTTCTATTTTTGACTTTTTTTGTGACCATAAATTCAAAAACGGAACGCCATACATTTGGCGAAGTTTAGGCATCAGATAATGCCATCCGACAATTGGATCTTGAGCATTTTTTACAAACAGACTCAAAAATCTGATTTGGAGAAAGCCGCTTGACGGTTCCATTTTCTATCGACTAAGAAGATGTCGATTTGCGAACCAATCGAGCCATATAAAAGCCATCAAACGACGTCTCAGCTGGCGAGATGATTTTCTCTTCTTCTAACTCCCATTGGCTTCCGTGACTGCTTAAGAAGGCTTTTACCTGCTCTTCATTCTCTGTGGGCCACAAGCTACAAGTCGCATAGACCATTTTACCACCCGGCTTCACCATCTGACTGTAACGTTCGATGATTTCGGATTGCAATTTTAAAAGCTCTAAATATCGGTCTTCGGTGAGTCGCCATTTCGAGTCGGGATTTCTACGTAAAACGCCAACTCCTGTACAAGGTACATCCAACAAAAGGCGATCGGCTTGCTCTTTAAGGCGCTTAATCACTTTTGTCGAATCGATGGCACGTGTTTCAATTATATCCAGTCCAGCACGGGAAGATCGCTTTCGCAGCTCTTTTAGCTTCCAATCTTCCACATCCATTGAAATGATCCGTCCCTTATTTTGCATCAAAGTTGCTAAATGTAGAGACTTCCCACCGGCACCGGCACAGGCATCTATCACTCTCTGCCCAGGCTCGACCTGCAAAAAGGGGGCGATCCACTGCGAACCCCCATCTTGAACCTCAAACCATCCCTTTTTATATGCCTGGGTTTGAAAAACATTCGGTCGACGCTCTCCGGAGTTCACTTCGATGGTCCCTCGCCCTTCATCGATCACTCGGCTTTCAATCTCCTCTTCCTCTAGCGAGCTGACCACCTCTTGAGGTCTTGCCTTTAAGGTATTGACTCGTAAAAACACAGGAGCTGGCTGATTCATAGAAGCTATCTGAGCTTCCCAACGGTCCGAGAGCAAGGAGGACCCTAATTGATCCATCCAATCAGACAAAGACAACCGTTCGGATCGCGACAACCCTACACTTTCCCAAGTGGACATGATGTACTGATCGTCTATAGAAAACTCAACTTGAAGCCACTCAGGCACTTCGATTTTTTTAACAACCATCCAGCTGACAATGATCTTTAAAAGATCCTCTTCAGAAAGAAGAAGAGGCGCATCTTTTTCCCCGCGAAAACGAACATATTGTTCATCTGACCAAACCATATTTTGAGTCTTTAAATAACGCCGCCACCAACGAACGATATCATAAACGCCCTCAGCCACGAACCGACGATCACGCCCACCCCATTTTCGATGCGCTTTGAATGTTCTTTCTAAAACTTTGTCAGCAAAATAGCCAAGGTTAAAAATGTCAGAGAGAGCCGCAGCCATCCCCTCAACAATAGGTCGATGAATTTTCATAAAAACTAAAACCGAAAAACTGTTCCAACAGCTGTAAAAACACCGTTGTGCTGACCATCACTAAAAAGTAAAATAGAATTTTTTACTCCCGCTTCAAACATGAGACCGACATTGTCAAACACATCAAAAAATCGACCACCAGCAACAACCTGATAGTCAAACGACAAAGAACTCTCTCCACGTGCCTGTTTAAAAAAGACGCCTATTCCCGCTCCTGCTCCAAAATAAAGGGGAAACTGACTGCGAGCATCCGGAAACGTTACTAAGGGCAATAAAGAAAGCTTAACAGGGTTGGCATCATCCACTTCAAAAGAAGAGATATCCGCGCGGAAAAGTAGATCCATAGACTCTTTCCACTCACCCACACGATAGGTCACTCCACCCATAAGCTGTCCGACGTCGTTATTGCCCCGCTCACCCCATTTATAGGTGTCTTCGTTCACGTAGCCGCCAAGGTGCAAAGCCATGTACCGTGGCTTACTAGAAGATGGCCGACGAACACGGCTTTCTCCTTCTTTCTGACGCTGTTTAAAGTACTGGTCGGCAGCACCTTTTCCAATATTCTGTGGTGCGGCTATGGCAGAACCCATCGCTCCTACCAGCAAAATTGAGAATAAAATGATGACTACATTCTTCATTAATGACCTCTTTTTAATTTCCGCCATATTGCAACGTGACATCTAGTTTGCCAAGTCTTTCCTCTAACATTTGGAAGGATTTTCACAGTTTTTAGAGCCGGTACTCAATTGACTAGACCGTTTAGTGTCTTAGATGTCTCTTATTTGCGGAGAAAGGTGAAATGACACCGCAGGTGTAGCAGCGCCACGTTGAGGATGGCATTTTGCTTTCCGACAAAGAATGAGAGACAAGATGTGGCTCTAAAAGGTCTAATTAAATCAGTACAGGCCCTATAAACTAATCTGATGTTGACGCTCCGTTACCTTAGCATCTAGTATACCGATCAATTTGCGAAGATAGCTAACGGGGTGAAAACAGTATGATTTGTCCTCATTGTGGAAATACGGAAAACCATGTCCTTGATACGCGTGTACAAAAAGAAGGAGACATTCGTCGTCGCCGAGAGTGCTCTCAGTGCCGTGGTCGTTTTAGCACCATCGAAACGGTTTTAAGACAGTATCCCCATATTATTAAAAAGGACAATCGCCGCGAAGCCTTCTCAAAAGAAAAATTGCGAAAAGGGATCCAGTTGGCCTGTCTTAAGCGCCCTGTCAGTCTTGCGCAAATTGAGGGCATTGTAAATCAAGTGACTCGACAAGTTTTGGATAAAAATGAAAAGGAAGTCGACTCTTCGTTTATAGGAAAATTAGTTATGACCTATTTAAAAGAGACTGATGATGTCGCTTACATACGCTTCGCCAGTGTTTATCGAACGTTTCAAGACGTGCAAGAATTTGTTCAATCCCTCAAAGCCGACCCTCTGTTTAGCGATAAAGGACTCCCCCAGTGACATTTGCCAACAATCAACGTCAAGCTAGAGAACTTTGTTTACAAATTCTTTTCCACAGCGAGTACGCTCCTGAAGGAACCCTCGAGGATAAAATCAGAAATTTTCGTAAAAGCTTTTCTGCACCAGACGCAGTCTGGGAGTACACACTGAAAGTGTTAGGCTCTTTGGAATATAATAAAGAGAAAATTGACTCTTTAATCAATGCTAACTCTAGTAATTGGAGTCTCTCCCGAATGGCTCTGGTAGATGCCAATATTTTGCGAATTGCTACCTGCGAGATTCATTTCTTACACGGTGACACCCCTCCGAAGGTCGCTGTCAATGAAGCGATCGAGATTTCAAAAAAATATGGAACCACCGATTCGTCTCAATTCATCGCAGGTGTGCTGGGGACGATCATTCGGCTTTCCATCTAAATTTGCAATTTGATCTCTTTTAAATACTACTTGACCTGAAACTGTTTTAAGCCTTTCATTCAGCTATGGGAACGAAAACACTCTTTCAATCTGGAGCCTTAGGCGCAGGAGCCGCTTTATGGGTGATACCTGAAGTTCATCATTGTCGATGGGCGCAGAAAATTGATTGGTATCTTAATTTGCAATTGATTCGCTCGGAACACCATAAGCGACTGACTCCTAACAACGAACTCATCCGCATTGTTTTAGACAATGACTGGCAATGGGAGGATATTGCAACTCCCGACGATGCTCCCCTTCTTGTCGCCAGTCAAAAACATCTTCCCTGTCAACAAGTCATCCGAATCCCACTTAAAAAAAGCATGCTGGAATGGACGGAATCAATCATCAAGATTTGGGATCAACTTGAAAGACCCACTCTGAGAGTCTTTTTAGCAGACTCTCAGAGAAACGAAGAGTTTCTTAGTAGCTGGAGCACTCTCTATCAAGGCCCCATGGAAGTGACTTTAGTTCCTCCCCTCGACTCTCCAGAGGCGAAGTAATGCAAAGTCCAACCATCTTTATCATTTCTGATGGAACCGGAGAGACCGCTAGCACAATGGTGCGCGCAGCACTCGTACAATATGAAGTAGACGATATTAATATTGTACGTTGTAAAAACGTCCGAACCGAGGACCAAATAGAAAGTCTGGTAGCGGATGTTTTAAGTCGTAATGGCTTTATCGTATACACCGTCGTTAGTAAAAAGCTAGGTGAAAAGATTCGCGAAGAAGCCAGCTCCAAAGGCATTCTTAGTGTCGATCTTCTTGGACCGTTACTTGATGGATTTAATATCTATTTCCAACAGGACTCAGGACAGGCAGGGCAAGGCGGAGCCGGAAAGTTAAGAACTGTCGATGACCGCTATTTTAAAAGAATTGAGGCCATCGAATTTACAGTTAAACATGATGATGGAAAAACTCTGACTCACTTAGATCAAGCAGACATCGTCCTGGTAGGAATCAGCCGTACGAGCAAAACTCCACTGTCCATCTTTTTGAGCCATAAAGGCTGGAAGGTCGCAAATATTCCACTTGTTTTGGACCAACCTCTTCCAAAAGAACTTTTTGAAATTGATCAGAGAAAAATCGTTGGGCTGATTATTGACGAAGACAGCCTCTTTAGAATCCGGAGAAAACGTTTAGAGAAATTTGGCCAAGATCCTGGAAGCACCTATGCTAGTATGGGTCATATCTCCAAAGAGATCAGCTATGCACTGGAAATATTTAAAAAGAACCGTCGGTGGCCCGTTTTTAACGTCACGGACCGCGCCTTAGAAGAAACCGCTGGCGAAATCACTCGAATGGTCGCATCGAGAATGGACCTTCCCTACGACGCTTTATTGTAATACCAATAGGAACCATATCCGTAGAATTAATTTTTCCACAAAAAAATGGGTGCTATCCATTTGCTAGCACCCGATTCCATTTTTATTTTCAATCTTAGTTTTTAATAGCACAGATGTTCCGCAACGGGTTTTCCTTCATTCATTGCTACACCTTTGGGAGTCCACTGATAGCAATAGGTATGACCATTTTTACCTTTTCCCCATTTATAGTAAGAACGAGATCTTCTTTCACATAAATAGTTACTCGCCGGACGGCCCTCATCCATAGCCACGCCTTTAGGAGTCCAATGATAACAATAGCCCCAACCATTTTTACCTTTACCCCAGTCGTAAATCGAAGGATTCACACGTTCGCAGTGACGATCATCGACAGGCTTGCCTTCATTTAACACCTCTCCGTCGCGTGTCCAGTGATAGCAGTAGCCCCAACCATTTTTTGCCTTTCCCCAGGCATAGTAGGAATTGCGATGTCTGTCTCCTCTACGAAGCGCTTTAATGGCACCTACAACTTCATTGCTCAATTCTCGAAATCCAAAAACACTGATATCATCTTCTTCAATTCCCATTTCAAATTGCGAAGACTGCATAGAAGTCTCATCGATTACAAATCGTTGAATATCTAAAGCCGATTCTAAAGATTCTTCCGTAGATGCGAACGACACGGCCGTCAAAACTAAAGCTGCAAACAAAATTAAATTCTTCATTTTCCCCCCTAAGAACAGAGTTCTCGTTTAATCAATTGCGATAGGGTACTTAAAAAGCAATTCAAATGCCACAACACTTGGACGCAGTTTGACACTGAATTTTAAAAGTTAAATTATTTTTGCTTATTGTATGAGCATACAAAAGCTATATTATATAGGGTAAATAGAGAATTCAAAGATTACGACCAGATCAAAAGTAAGAATCTGTAAATATCTAACAAAAAATTGAGCAACCTGCCAGGAGACTTTTGGCTCCAAAGACCCGTATGACAGTTCGGGTTTCGAATCCATCAATGTGAGCCGACAAAAAGAATTACCCTAATCGCCGACTCACCTTCTTATCCTTTAAGTTTTTAAAACAATGCTCCTTTTACAATCTCATTGATCTGTTTTTGAACTTGTGCAGACTCAACGGATTCTCGCTGAACAGGCTCTCTGTTCACCATTGTTTCCGTCGTTTGGGACTCACCCATATGAGCGCCCAAATCTTCCGCTGAAGAATCGGAATTCTTTACTACAAGTAAAGCCTCGGCAATATTTCTATGAATTTGATCTATAGTTTGAGAAGCCGAAGCTCCTACAGAAAATACCATCCCTAGTATAACAATAAATAAGCGACCGACCATGATCCCTCCCTTTCTTACCTTTTGACACCCGAACGAGGGACAATAGGTTAATAGAGGATCCTGTTTTCTAAGTCGCCGATCTTAAAATTTATTGATTCGTAATCGCCTGCTGCTGGATGGCTCTAAAAAAGACATCTGCCTTCTTTTCCATATCCGCAGTCATTTGATGATACAAATTGATGTTAACCGAATAATTTAAATTATCCACCTGAACATGAGTCATTCGACGGGTTCTGACCTGTTTGTTGATACTATGGGAAGGCATAAATCCCCAACCCAGACCCGACTCGATCACTCGCTTCAGTGTACCCACGTTATCCGTTTCAAAAACAGGTCGAAAATCAACATTCGCCCGCTCTAACTCACGACCTAATACTCTTTTAAACCCCGGGTACATTGAAGAGTGAATCACAACAGGCTTTGCCCCATATGATTGTAAATCAATTCTTGAAGGCAACGTCGTATCACGACCCGAGCCGACCAACCACATCTCGTCTTTCATAAGAAATTTGGATTCGTAATTGCTAAACTCAATTCCAAACTCCGTCATCAAGTCCGGTAAAATAACAACATCCATAGTGCCCTTTTTCATTTCGTCGATGATGTTATTATAGTTTCCGTACACGAGTTTGATATTTAAATTGTTATTGTGTTTTAAAAATAAACCAATGATGGGACTAACCAGATACAAACCGATAGAATTGGTTGTTCCGACAATAAGATTTCCCTGGATCTCTTGAGACATCGTTTGAATGGCAACCTCGGCTTGCTGAGTTAAATGCAAAATTCGTTTTGCATAATCGTACAAGAGCTGTCCCTGCATCGTCGGTTTGACCTGTCGAACACCCCTTACAAGAAGCGAAACACCCATCTCTTCTTCCAGAGCACGGATCTGTTGACTGACTGCGGGTTGAGTTAAAAAAAGTTTATCGGCTGCGGCGGTCATACTTCCTTCTGAAAGCACTTTACAAAAGGTCGCCAACTGTTGAAGATTCACTGGATCCTCCTAAATGAAATTGTGGAAACTAAATACCAAAATTTCCCTCATAAGACAAATTTATACATAAATAGAAAGTGAAGATTTTTTTCACTGTTGAGAAAGAGTCTCAATAATTTAGAGCTCTTAGCTCGCTCTTTGACGCGAATCATATATTGTATTTTTTTCAAATGTAAGAATCTTATAACTCTCGGAATTTTCACAAGCTATTGAAATCAAACAACTTTAATCTCGACATAAGTCTTGGTTATAGCTTTACCAATTATTCTTCATTTTTCATCTTCTCTCTTTTAGGTCACTTTATTCTCATCCTGGGGGGGATATCTATGAAAAATCGAATAGGAATGAAAAGGAATTTGGTAGGATTGACCATCCTACTTTCTGGTTTAACTGCGGCTTGCAGTTCTTCAAATCAATGGAAGATGACAGCTCCAACGAGCGCAAAGGAAACAGGTGTTATTGTTTACGGTGCAAAGAAATTGGAAATTGAAAACTATCTTTCCCAACATCCTGAGGCACAAGCACGCGAAGTCAGTGGACAACACAACATCTATGAAATCTACTCAGTTTCACATAAGGAGATTCAAAGAAACTTTCAACAGTACGAAGTTTATAAAAATGAGTTTTATCCTCTTAAACATCGAGAGGAACTCACCTTACAAAAATTGAAAACTCAAATTCAACTTTTTAATAGTAACAACGCCAACAACAGCAACCCTTTTGCTAGCTGTGTAAAAGCTGAAGAAACTCCCTCACCGTCTATCACAATTGAGTTTCCTAAATTGGAATTAGCCGATGGAACCATGGACCTCGGCGGGTTTTTCTCACTTTCCGCGACTTCAAGCCAAGCTCATCCTAACTACCCGAGCGAACTAAAAAAAACCTGGATCGTCATACCGCCGTCGGAGTCAAAATCCCAAGCTTCGACGGTTGTCGGTGAACAGCTAAACTACAAGCCTGATACTGTCGGGTCTTATCAAATTGGACTGGTTGTCCAAGATACTCGCAGTGTCTGCGCATTAAGCCGAGGAACAATAATTGTGACTCACAATCCTGGGTATCAAGGGCCCACAGTGAGTCTCGATGACTTCCGTGCCAAACACAATTTAGCGGCATTCCGGCACCTTGGAGAACTCCAGGCAGAAGAGTCTTGGAATTATTCTGAAGGGCAAGGTGTTCTCATAGCCATCATCGATACAGGTGTGAATTACAATCACCCCGCGCTCGTTCACAACATCCATCTCAATGGAGGAGAGATTGCCAACAATGGAATTGATGATGACAACAATGGCTACGTTGATGATTCAATAGGATATGATTTCGCTAACTTTGACGAAGACCCTTATGACGACGAAGGACACGGCAGCCATGTCGCCGGCTTAGCCGCTTCAGGAGTTATGGGTATGGCCCGACAAGCGCGCATCCTACCGATCAAAGCTCTTTCTCCGTTAGGGGGGGATCCAGCCTCAATCGCAGCGGCAGTGCTCTATGCCGTGGATCGTGGTGCAAAAGTTATCAATATGTCTCTCGGCGGAGGCAGCTCTCCTCATCCTCTTATGATTAAAGCCATGGCCTATGCTGAAGCTCAAAACGTCACTGTGGTCGCTGCAGCTGGAAATGGAGATGCAAATGGACACCCTGTAAATATAGATGAGTCTCCAATCTATCCGGCAGCACTGACAAACTCTAATATAATCAGTGTCGCGGCCAAAGACTCCGTTGGAGTGTTGGCCCCTTATTCTAACTTTGGAGTTGTGTCCGTAGACGTCGCAGCTCCAGGTGGAGGAATCACCCAGGGAGATCAAATCTTTTCATGTACCACATATAATCCCGACGGACATCTTTATGTAGGTCTACAAGGAACTTCCATGGCCGCTCCCATCGTTGCAGGAATCGCAGCTCAGGTTTATGCAATTTATCCTGGACTAGCTCCTTCACAGATTCGCTCCATTTTAATGAGTTCAGGAACAAGTGTGGAATCACTAAAGACTCTCGTGGGATCCGGAAAGTACATCAATGCCTATCAGGCCGTCCTTAGGTCTGCCCAATTGCGAATGTTAACGCAAAATCTTTAAGGCGATGTTGAGTAGGGCACAATCGTGCCCTACTGTTCTTTACGAAAACTGTTTTTATGTCGTGAAAATTCTGCAAATAAAATGACCGTTTCTTGAGCCTCTTTCTCTGCTTCAGGTTTTTTGGATCAATATTTTAACGTTGCCTTTCTAAACCACACTTCTATACCTAACAGTAGACTACTTTGTTTTTTCGAACTCAGATGAAAGCAAACTAATTTCCGCAATAGGTTTTACAATAAACTCACCTCCTCCGAATCAATGAACTTCCTTTTCGAAAGGCGACGAGGTTACATTTTCAAGTAATGTGGTACGCAATTTGCTGAATAAGCTTTTCAAATCTCAACCCAATCATAGACTTTCGCTTAGAAGATCTTTTTAAGGAGACATTATGAAAAAAATAATTTCAACCTGCCTTTTAACTTTAGCCCTTATCTCTTCAAAAGCATCGCATGCAGGAGCTGCCTTAAATCCCTTCGTGCTGGCAGGAGTTGCTGTTGGAGCGTTCTTTACAGGTGCGGGTTCCATATTTATCTATCAAGGATTAGCACATAGAGATGAAGGTTTTTTTATAATCCCAGGCCTCTTCTCCTTTATGGCTGGAATAATGATTCTCGATTCTGACGGGCATCCTGAGACTCAATCTTTGCATTTCAAACGTATCGAAGCACAATCTGAATTAGCTTTATCGCTTTCCGAAAAGGCACAAGCAATGATTCCTGAATACAATAGTTCCGTTCCGTTTGTGAATCTCGCATTGGATCAATTGAATGAACTCCCTTATACCAATCAGGAGTTAACTGAGGAAGAGATTCAAAAGGCCTTTCAGGAAAACTTAGCGCAACTTGGTATAGGCCATACTCAGTTTAATGCTATCAGTATGATTTTAACCGAGCTCAATCAAAAACATAAATAGTCTACTGTTGTGACAACTTATTTGCTTCTTGGAAGGTGATTTTCCAAGCATACAAACTGTTGAAAATATTTTTTCAAATCTATAACGACGTAACTATTTTTTACTAAAATATTTTTAAAGGAGACAATGTGAAAAAAACAATTTCTACAGGACTTCTGGCTTTGGCTCTCATTACCCCTAAAACTTCCATGGCAATGGCAGCTTTTAATCCGATCTCTTTAACTGGAATAGCCATAGGAGCTTTCTTTACTGGTGGTGGTGCCATAATGACTTATCAAGGAATCACTCATCCCGCTGATGGAATTGCCGTCTTACCTGGCATTTTTTCATTTTTTGGAGGAGTTTTAATTCTCGATTCCGAAAACCAAGCAGAGGGCTCATCTGTTTACTTCAAACGTATAGAGGCTCAATCCAAGTTAGCTCTTTCACTATCTGAGGATGCCCAAGATATGATTCCTCTATTTAATGAATCAGTCCCTTTTGTGAATCTCGCCTTGGATCAATTAATTGAATTCTCTGACTCCAATAAAGAGGTGACCGAGTCTGATATTCAGAAGGCTTTTCAGAAAAATTTAGCGCAACTTGGAGTTAAAGAAAATCAAATAGCTGCCATAAGCTTAATTCTCGAAGAACTCGGCCAAAGAAAGTAACGAATCTTCAATGCGATTTCTCATAGGAATACTTATTTTTACGGTTTTCTCCCAGATGGATGCAGCCCAATCTGGGAAGCCACTTAATATTTGGGTGTTCAGCTCCTTATCTGAACACGAGCTCAACTCTTATCCTGGATTTCTTGAGCGACATATAACTAAAGGGCTAAAGAACCAATCTCGCTTAGAGCAAATTAATAGCATGGCTTTGGGAAAGCTAAGCGCTTTTGCAAATGTCAAAATCAAACATCGAGCCACATTATCCGACTTTTACAACACCATCTTAGATCCTTCAATCAATGGAATTTTTTGGATTGGTCACTCGGCCAGTGCCGATGTCCGAGGGCTCGGTAGTACCGGCGCGATCTTAGACTACAACAACGAAGACATTTCAAGTCTATTGCCGCTTGCTGGAAAGGGTCTTCTCTGGCTAAGTATCGTCGGCTGTAATGCAAAGCCGCTGATAGATGATATGCTTTCTCGCGGAGCCTTCACTCAAGCCTCTAAATATCTTCGTATCAATTCCTATGGTCAAAAAATCGAATTGAACCGGGCCTTAGCGAGATCAATTGAAGAGGCCTACTTCCATTTACTTGCTGCGAATCAATACCTTTCTTACATCGGCCATGATCAACCAACTGAAGAAACGAATACTTATCTAATTAAACGTACAGCAGGGAACCGAAAGCTTAAGGCTGGAAAAATACTTGTCAACGATCAGGTTAAATTGATCTTTGATAAAGCCAAACCATTTGAAACTCAGACTTTTGTCGTAAACATTTCTAAGACCATCTCCAATCCCGTCTTTCAAGTTCACTTTCAAAGTGTAGATTCGACTACATCAGAAAATGGTCGACTAGAAATAGAATCTTTAGATATACCACTAAAAGTAGCTCCAATCTTAGGACCCGACGGGAACTTAATTGGACAGAATATAAACATCTATATTGCAAACTAGATTTCAATTTCCAAATTCCTCCTAAAAAATAACTACTGCCAAAGCCTT
>JAGRAG010000363.1 GCA_020435025.1 Bdellovibrionales bacterium
TCACTTTTTGGATCGAATCTAAATCACAGGGGGAGAAAATGTCTTACAAAGTAATGTCACGAAGAGCTTTTTTACAAGGCACAGGAGGAGTTCTCTTAACAGTCCCAACTCTTCCATCTTTATTATCTAAAGCGGAAGCTCAATTAAATGAACCCAAAAAGCGCTTCATCTCATTTATGACCAGAAGCGGAATGAACCTCTATTCGTGGGACCCGACTATAGAAGCCAATCTTGTTCCTGGGAGTACTGTCAAAGTTAGAAGTCTTACTGGGTATCCAGGAAATATATCAAAGATCCTTAATGAGCCCTTTAACTCTTTAAAAAGTAAAATCGCCATAATACGTGGATTGGATTGGGCCGGAGGACATAGCCACAACTATGGAATGCTCACTGGGTTTCCATACAGAATCACCAGGTCTAATGAGAAGGATCTCGTTAAACATATTAGCATGGACCAAGTCCTCGCTAAGTCGAATAAAATATATCCATCGCCACCCGTAACTCCTGTTTTAAATATGAGCTACGCGACTAGCAGTGTTCAATCCCACATTCTATCCGGAAATGAAATTCAATTTGCTCCCAGCTATACGGATCCTGCCATTGCCTTTGGAGAACTTTTTTCGAAATTAGGCGGTTCCGGTCAAAGTTCCGAACTTTCCAGAAAGGCAAGTCTTCTTGATTTTGTATTGGAAAGCTATAATAGAATCTCAAAAGGATCAAAAATTTCTGCATCCGATAGAATCATCTTAGAACAACACGCCGACCACTTACGAGACATAGAGCGGGCCATTACCGCAAACTCTAATCTAGTTTGTTCTCAGTTACCCTTCGCACCAAAGTCTTTCAAAGAAAGAGGCATTAAGGGACACTTTTATGAATATTTCTCAAACCCAACAGAACATAAGCAGTTTTTAGATACAACTATGAGCATCAGCTTTGATATTATGGTAGCCGCGCTCCGATGTGGGCTTACAAATATATGTAACTATGCAATACACTACGGTCAGTACTATAACTTTCTACCAAATGTTTATACGGATCACCATAGCCACTCTCACAAACAAAAAAGTGAACCCGTTCCCTATGACGAGATCTCAATTTTTCTTATGTCAAAAGTCGCCGAATTTATATCAAAGCTAGATGTTCCCGACCCCTCTGGCCAAGGATCTATCCTAGACAATTCGATGTTCCTTTATACCTCTTCGCTAGCTGCTGCTTGGTCTCATGGGGGATACAACCTACCTGTATTATTAGCTGGCGGATTGAATGGAAAGATTAAGATGGATCGATATATCGACTATAAATCTGACCGATCCTGGTCTCATGTAACTAGTCATAGCTGGTACGAAAAGGTTGGCATTCCCTATATGCGCCTCTTAGCAACACTTTTGCAAGCATTTGGGCTTACACCAGAGGAGTACGAGCAGGGTCAAAAGGGATTTGGAAACTGGGACAGCAATGCAGAAAATTGGGTTAACTACGATCGAAGTCTTGCGGTACGCAATCAGCCATTAGAACTTATTATGGCTTAAAGTAAAAGGGAGGTCTTATGAAATTCAACACAAAAAAAATAAGTATTGTTACCACCCTTTTAGCTCTTTTTTCTTTAAGCGCATGTGGTCCCGCTTTCTTACCGACTGAGTTCGACAGCAAAAATCTGAACTCGCAACTCCTATTGAAAAGTCCATTTACTTGCAACCCACGATCAGTAAGAACTGAAAGCAAACTAAAGCGACTAACGAAAAATGAGTATGTCAATACCATCATAGATTTATTTCCCTCTGCAATAATTTCAGACTCAAACGTAAAAACTGCGCTCGACAACATACCTGAAGAGAATAGCAGCTTAGCGTATGAATCGTTTGCCTCTCAATACGATCGAAGTTCAATAGAGAGATACATAAGTACCTCGGAGGCTATTTCTTTAGCAATCACTCAAACAGCGGCTCGCCAAAACTTGGTTTTTCCTACATGTTTTGAAAGTCAGCCAATGACCACTTTATGTTTTAACTCCTTTATGGATTCCTTCGGACTACGCGCTTTTCGTAGACCCTTATCCCAAATTGAGAAAGACATTTATCTGGAACTCTATAAAGAAAGAGAAGCTACCGATCAAACTCTCGCAATTAGAGGTCTCATGGTTAGTATTCTACTGTCCCCTCAATTCCTTTACAAGTTGGAGTTCAACGGAGCCCCCGTGGAAAACGAAGAAAACCTTGTTGAAATTGACGAATTTGAATTAGCCTCTCGACTCTCTTTCTATTTATGGGGATCTATGCCAGACAATGAACTCTACGAAGCCGCGAAATCCGGACAACTCAAAACTGACGAGGGTTACCAAAGACAAGTAAAAAGAATGCTGGGTCATTCAAAAACCACTGCAAAGTTTAAAATGTTTTACTCTAAATGGCTAAAGCTGTCTGATATTCCTGGATTAACCGCATATAGTCAATCGTTTGCGAACGGAATAGAGCTAAATACTGAGCTTAAAGAAGACATGCTCGAAGAGATCGACAACTTAATTTCAGACGTTGTTTGGAAAACCAATGGAAGCTTTTCGGATTTATTCGCAACAAGAAAAGTCTATTCACAATCTCAAAGTCTTTTGAAAATTTATGGAGTAAACGGGCAAAATCCAAATGAATTTACTTTAGGCCAAAGGGCCGGCCTTCTCAATAGAGCGGCGTTTTTAGTTACTGGATCAGATGACACCTCACCTTTTATAAGAGGTTACCGCATCCTAGAGGATGTCCTTTGCAGAACACTGCCTCGTCCAGATCAACTCAATGATTTCGACCCCTCTCTTCTTGAGGAGCCACCAGTTGAGGCAGAAATAAGTACTCGCGAAAGATTTCACAGAAGAACTAACAGTGGAACTTGTATGGGGTGTCACTCCCAATTCAATCCACTTGGATTTGCATTAGGTCACTATGATTGACTAGGACGCTACAACCAACTCGATAGAATCTTCATTGAAGGGATTCACGTTGGAGATCATCCCGTTGATGCCTCTGCACAAATTAGGTTTTCCGGCCAAGCAGAAGTCATTAAAGTTGAAAATGGAGCACAGCTCTCGCAAGCTATTGGGAGAAGTTCTGAAGGCATGGCTTGCTTTTCACGCCAATGGTATCGATTTACGTTTGGATTCGAAGAAAATCTAAATCAAGATGCATGTGATCTTGAAACCATTTTCGAGGGACTGAATGGAGATACTGGTTCAATTATTAAAATGATTGAATCTACTGTTTACAGTAAACGATTTCGCAACCGCTCTATTGTTTCAAATTAAATACTAAAATTAAAATCCCAAACCCAATCTAGCTCGGAGGATAGCCTCTCCTTCCTTCGAGCTAGATTTATTAATATATCTTTCTTAGCCAGATTATTCTTTTTAGATATTAGTGGTTGTCACCTGATCGCCTCTTAAGCCTCTTTAATGAGAGACAGCGGGTATAAAATTTGTCATGATGTATTGATGGAATTTATTCGGCAAGCTCATATTCACGAAGGCAATTTTCTTTCAGAATTAACCTTAGAGTCTAAGGCTTACTGGGGATATTCTAAAGACTTTCTGGAAAAATGCCGCCCCCATTTAAAAGTCACTCAAAAAGATATTGCTCAGTGGCCAGTGAAAGTTTTAGAAAGGGATCACGAAATCTTAGGCTATTTTTCTCTTAAAACAATTGATGCGGAAAATAGATTAGACAATTTGTGGCTGTTACCGAAATTTATCGGTAAAGGCTTCGGACGACTGCTGTTTCTTGACGCCATCCAGGAAGCAAAGCAACTCGAATGGAAATTTTTTCGACTGGCATCCGAAAAAAACGCCATTGGTTTTTATAAAAAACTTGGTGCTCAGTTAATTGGAGAAATTCCGTCTAGACTGGGAAACGACATCTTTTTGCCCCACATGGAGTATATTTTAGAATGATCACAGGGATAAACCATATCACTCTCAGCACATGTCACCTTGAAACATCTTTTCATTTTTATAAGGACATTTTAAAGTTTAAGCCTCTTGTGAAATGGGAACGGGGCGCCTATTTTTTAGCCGGCAATGTCTGGTTTTGTCTTTCTTTAGATCCTGACTTTAAGAACCAAAGACAAAAAGGCCATATAGCCTTTACAGCAACTGCAGAGTTTTTAGAAGAGATTCAGAGGAAAGTTAATTTGGGAACTCTAAAGCAGTGGACAGACAACACATCTGAAGGAAATTCCGTTTATATTTTAGACCCCAGTGGCAACCAGCTAGAACTCCACGTCGGGACTTGGGAAACAAGACTTCATTCAATAAAAGAAAATCCCTACAGC
>JAGRAG010000364.1:0-1850 GCA_020435025.1 Bdellovibrionales bacterium
GCTTCCTTCCGGACCTGGCGGGATTCACTAGGGGTACTATTGTATGGGACCCGACCCTAAGTTTTAAAGGTCTTGCCCAAAAGCAAGGCCTTCAAAAGTGCCTAAAATAGGGGAGTTCAGAAAAAAAGTCACCCTTTAGTTTCAAGAGCAGTGAGAGGCACTATAGGCACAATGCTTTGCGGCATAAAGTGAGTAATTAACTAGTGCGATCCTGATTCAGGGCCACGAATAGAGGAGTTCGAAGTAGCATTAGGAGAATCGACACTCGGTTCGGTGTTCTTCTTTAATGAATACTGGCAGTGAAGGGTCTGTTCTTGAGTCATTTCAGACTTTCTAGCCGAGATTTCTTGCAGAACATTTGAGATAAAATTAATGTTTTGATCCAGTTCAATATCTAAAGCATCCGATATGCCTTGAGCGGAATTTGGTACAAAGTTCCATGAGTGCTGACCGTTTTCATCGCAGCCTGCAGAGACTATCTTTAACGCTGCAAGAAGAACCGGGGCCTTTTGCTCAGTTTTCACGCGTCCGTTGGATTTGAGGCTTTCCCATATTGATCTGGCAAATTGAAGGTTGTTCTGAAGAAACTCTTTGACTCCAGGTTCGTCATCTTTTTTTTCAAAGGGGTGTGGAGCTTTTCTTTGTGAGAGCATCACCTCATCGTAAATATAAAATTGGGTTTTAGCATGCGGAAGTTCAAAATCGTTGAGATCGGGAAGATTATCTCCTGACTCATCATGTTTATATTGAATCCTCTGCCAGGCGTCGGGATCAAACAGAGCTTGTTGTCCAAATGCTGAATCTGTACAGACAAATATTGCTAATATTAGGCTACAAATTATAGATCCGAGTTTGATAGGTTTTTCAGTCATGGCTCCTCCAATATGATGAGTACAGAGAACTGCAATATATAAGTACAGATTCTGCCAAATAATCTCAGAACCTTAGGGGTTTCACAAAACTTGACGACGAAATGAGGCGCTAGCCCTGTCAAAACTTTGAACAGGTCAGGGTCTACTAAAGACGATTAAACGTCTTGCCTATTGTGACAAATTCTTAAAAAGAGAAAAGATTTTTAATATAAAATTACTTGTGTCCTGCTTTGCGAGAAGAAGTGTCGGTATTTACCAACTGTGTGGGCGATGCCCCTTTTTCTTCTATCGAGGGACAGTTTACATGAATGTGTTTAAGTTCAGGTGACTGTCTGATACTGCTGACCTCACTTAAGATACTGGAGAAGAAATCGGTCTCTGACCTCAGCCCACCCCCTAAGGATTGAGAGATGGAATCTAAAGAGTTAGGCACTTGACCCCAATGAAATTCCTTTGACTCAACATCGCATCCTTCCTGGATGATCCTCATTGTCGCAAGGACGAGCGATAGCTCTTTTTTTTGTCTAGCTTCATTTGGTGATGATGGGGGCTCTTTGAGGGCTGCCGCCAGAATGATCGGGTTGCCTGTTACAAATTTTTGAAAGGAAGAAGGGAATTCCATTTCTCTGGAAAGAGTTTTCAAAATTCGAGGGCTCGGCTTCCAAAGGTGTTCGTCCCGGTTTTGATCTAAATAGGGATTAGAAGCTGCTTGGTAAGTAACTGTCGGTTGTGTTGGTGTCTTTGGTCGCTCTTTTTTACCGAAGGCCGATGGGAACCAAGCAGTCAAACGATCCATCATATTAGGAGCGGATTCTTCTCCTCTAACTTGAACGGTCACAGAAAATGACATGAAAATTAATGAAGTTAGGAGCCATTTCGTGATCTTTGCCATATACACCTCGAGCAATCTTCACTGCAATCTGGAAATCACCAAAAGCCTGCTCAAAGTCGTTACATATGTCGCTGAAGGGGGGGGGG
>JAGRAG010000364.1:1872-4009 GCA_020435025.1 Bdellovibrionales bacterium
AGTTGCAAAAATAATAATCATAGGAATGAACAGTCAATCTTGTTGTATTGCGGTGACCTCCAGCGGAGAGGAGTCAAACAATTGATCACTAAAAAAATATAAGTCTATGAAAAATCTAGAAAAATTTGTGGCATAGACTTTGAAGTTTCCAGACGAAAACTTGGTAAGTATTGTCATATGGTCTCAAAAGCGGTGAGAAGCTGGGTAGGTTTGTTTTGAGATCCTAATAACACCAAATAGAGGACGTAGCATGATTTTATTTTTAAAAGGCTCAACCTTTAAACTTCCCGCCTTAGCTGTTGTAACTGCAATATTGGCTGTGGCTTGCTCTCCGGCTGAGCATCATCGCAAAGTCTTAGACACCAGTTTTTTAAACCTTGGAAAAGCAGGAGAGGTAAAATCGGCGAGTAACATTCCCGAAGCAGAACACCTTGTTGTTCTTTCAAAAAATCAAACATTAAGATTCATGGACGATGCTGGTCTTGTGGAGATCGATCCTATAAATAAAAAATTAGAACCAGGCCAGATCATTGTCGGAAATGAATCTGAACCGACTTTATTAGAAGTCATTAAAGTTGTTTCTGAAAATGGATCGAACGTTCAAGTTCAAACGAAACTGGCAAAAGCATCTCAGCTATCTAAAGACAATGAGGCTTCATTTTCCTACGAGGCTACTCCCGAAATCAGTAGTGAAGGAGCATTTGAAACTACAGGTTCAATTAAAATTAACGATGATGCTGTTATCGAGCTAGAAGATGTCGAATTTTATAGTTTTACTGCAGAAAGTAAGGGGCGGATTTCTAAGAGTGTCAACGTGTTTGGTAAGTTGAAAAGAGATCATCAATTTGATGTTCAGTCTTTGGATCAAGGAGATTTTAAGGCGGTCATAAAAAAAGGAAAATTAAAGTTAATTCCGACATTTCGTTCGCAGGCCCAGTTTTCATGGGGAAAACCTAAAAAAATTGATAGCCAAATTGATGCTTTATTGCAGTATGAATTCGAAATTGAATTTAGCTATACAGGTAAAGGGAATTTTACCGTTACAACGGATATCATTCCTAAACAGAAAATTCCCGTCCGTATTCCTGGCCCTGTTCCCGTTTTTGTTGACATAGAGATGCAGGTTCCCGCCGGAATCAAGTTCTCTTCTCAAGCTGGTGGAAGCCTTACAGTAAAGTATGAAGGTAGTTATGCCTTTGCTAGTAAATTGACATACGATCCTAAGTCAGGTGTTAACAAAGTGGTCCAACAAGATTTTACGACAGATCAAATGATCGTCAAACGCCCGGAAAATGAAGCGTCCGTTTCCGCCGAATTTTTTCTAGAACCTAAAGTGATGTCGCGACTCTATCGAGTTTTAGGGCCCTATGCCTATTTACATCCTTATATAAAAGGTCAGGTGCTCTTCCCCTTAAAACGCCATCAAGATGACTTGTTTATGGGAATCACAGGCGGTGTTGGATTGCAGGTTAGCGAGCCAGTTTTTCAATCAGAGTTATTAAATCTCAAGTCTGGATCTCTTTTTAACGTTTATCAATCTTGGGACCTCGTAGCTCCTTTACCGGTAGCTCCGAAGGCAGAAGGCGTTGAAAAGACACTAGCTAACAAGAAACAAGAGGCCTTTACTGTTTCGTCGTTAACTCCAGAAGGCTTTGTAGTCATTCACCTAAAAGATAAAACAGATGAGCGCCTTTTAAATTTTCGATTGATTCAAGGTACGACGCGTGGCCTTTTGGTTCCTGCTGACAGTTTTGCTTCGACTGGAAAAGTATATTATTTCCCTTTAATGAAGGATGCGGCCCAGGCGGAAGATCAGTTTTCTTACTACATTTCCGATGGAAAAACTGTGGGAGAGCCGCAAACAGTAAAGTTAACTGTATCACCAGCGATTATTGAGGGCTTAAAGAAACCTCGGTTTTCTATCACTTCTAACTCCGTTAAGATGAGTTTTTCTGGACCGAGTCAGAACGAAGACAAAGTTCCCCACTTTCGCGTTGGGGAGGAGTTAAGATCAGCGTACGTTCACGTGAATGCAAATGTACCACCCGTTGAAGCTATTCTTCTAGCTAGTGGTCTGGAGGTTAGTAAGGTACCTAATGCTTTTTCAGTTTCTACAAATCGACAAGTGAAAGTTGGT
>JAGRAG010000365.1 GCA_020435025.1 Bdellovibrionales bacterium
GAAAGGCGAAAAGCGCCAAACAGTTTGGGAACTACAAACGCCAGAAGGCGAAATTTCTAAGGGCGCGTGTCCTAAAGCTGCAAAATACGATATGAGAGACGCTTGGAACTCTAAAGCCAATCCACAAGACCGAGTTGGCCCAGAATTAGAAGAGTTTAAAATGCTCAGCCAAGAAGACGGTATCATCGGAGCTGCAATCTTTAAAGGTGGCGCTATCCTTAAGTGGGGACCCACTAAATTCTTCCGCTTTGGAAAAAATGGTCCTAAAGCTTATGGCGAGTTGAGATAATTTTACTTCAATACCGCAAATCAAAAAGCCACTGTGCAAACAGTGGCTTTTTTTATGCTTATTTTCTGGCAATCTCCTAAGATAATACCCTATTTCGTCTTTATCTACTCCGCCCTCGCTTAAAGGAGCCGCCTTGGCTGGCCTTTTTTTGTGGTCGCGAGGGTCCTGATGAGGATTTCGAAGCCGCACCTCTTTGTTGTCCTTTCGTCGACTTAAACTTTGCCTTTTTAGCAAATTTTCGAAACTCTCTGGAAGGAGTCTCTTTGGACTCCGAAGTGGCTTCTCTCTTTTTTGCAGACCGTTTTTTATTTCCAACTTTTTTTGTTCGACGTGTAGAGCCTGATGTATGAGACGTGCGCTGCTTTTGAACTTTTTCTAAAGTATCTCGACTGTATAGGCCTTTAGCATCGGACAGATTGGGGCTCCGTCCATCAAAAATCTTTGCTAGATCGACCGCCTTGAGCTTCACATACATACCCTTACGTAATTTACCCAGTTTCAAAAAACCAATCGCCACCCTTTGCAGCTTTGTTACGGAATAACCAATGGACTCAAACATACGGCGGATCTGGCGGTTTCGCCCTTCAGTAATGACAATTTTGATCCATGCATATTTTTCAGATCCCCGTTTGATCCGCTCCACATACTTTGCCGTGGCCCTTCCCCCTTCAATAGAGACTCCTGTCACCAGTTTTCGCAGTTGCGGTTCTGTAGGTTGACCATCTAATTTGACTAGATAGGTCTTTGGAATCTCTTCTTTGGGATGGGTCACGGCTTGAGCAAACTCTCCATCATTGGTCATCAATAATAGCCCTTCAGAATCCCAATCGAGTCGCCCTACCGGAAACAACCGTCCTTCAGCGCTGGCAAAATAATCAGCCACCGAGGTTCTCCCCTCAGGATCATTCATCGAAGTGACCACTTGGATGGGTTTATTAAACATATAGTAGTACTTTTTTCCCGCGCCTTTGAGCTTTTCGCCGCTGACGGTGACTTCGTCAATTCCGGGAGTGATGACTGTCCCCATTTTTTTCTGAGTTCGGCCATTCACTTTGACCTTACCCGATTCGATCAATTCGTCGGCTTTTCGGCGACTGGCAACTCCCGATTCGGCTATATATTTATTGAGCCTTATAGGCTTAAAGGTCTTATCGTTTGACATTGAGAACCACCTTGATCCATTGAGGTCAACTTTGGTTGACCGGCATCTCCGAGCTTTATGAGACTGTGTTGGAGATTAGATACCAGTAGTTGCAGCAGCTTGTCATCGGGGAATATGTTTTTTAGAGCCATTTGCCCTCTTTTAAAGGCCTCTTTCGCAATCTTTTCTTGATCCGGATGCCCCACTTGTATCAATTCATTGGCTTTTTGTAGAATTCGCGTCAATTCCACATAAAAGGGATCTGATTCAGGTTTGATAAAAAAGCGTTCCAAAGATTTTATCGGATAAAAAAGATCTGGTCGCTGCACCATAGTGCCAGTTAGAACCTCTTCTTTTTGATAGGTGAATCCCTTTAAGCGAACGCCCGCGCACTCTCCGGCGACCAAGGCGAACTGACAAAAGCTCATTAACGAAGAGGTTAAAAGTTGAGGTGTTTCTTCGGCCAATTCCATACTGGCACTATACTGTAGTTTGGTTTCTGGAGGCATTGGCTGAAGCTCACCGGTCTTAACGTAAACTCCGCTGGAGTATACCATGACGGTTAAGGTTCCATTTGCATGAAGCATCAATGCCAATAACTTTCCATTAGGAAGCTTAATCAACTGGTACTTACTTGAAGCTTCTTTTTCTTTTTCCAAACTTCTTTGTACCACTAAAAAAACATTTTCAAAGTTTTCAAGTGAAAACACCTGTGTCTGAGAAGGCCACAATATATCTGACAGTTCAAAGCCAAGTGAGTTTAACTTTTGAAACTCTTTTAAGTCTTCTAAAATTCCTTGAGTGAGAATCTCTTTGTGATCTTGCCAATACTGATGACTTAAACTTCTTAAGAAGAATTCTTGCAAAGTCGTACGGGTAAAAGGATCTTTCAGATCTTTTAGATTTTTTAAGTAATGATAAAGAGCCAAACGCCCCTGTTGAGCCGGTGGTTCCTTAGAAAGTAAAAACTGAACTACGTTTCCAATATTCGCCATATGTCAACGATAGGTTTAAAAAGTGATTTCCGTCTAGGAAAATTTTTAATTTTGCGTTAAATTTAACATTGATGGGGGCGATTCTTCCCATCAGTATGTTTAGGGAGTTGCTGTATGTCGAGAGAACTAAATGGAACATTATTTGGGAACGTTCCATCCCTTACCAGTGCTAATGAAATGGGAGTCCATCCCGTCTCTGCGCCAAAGCCATCGGACTCTTCGAAAAGTATCGAGTCGGCACAAAAAGAACTTGTTGTAAAAGAACTTATAGAAGAAATACGAGCACTCAAACGCAAGGTCTATGATTTAGAAAATCGAACAACAGCATCCGAAAGCCGACTTCATTCACTGGCAACAGCGAGCAAATCGCACATGGAACGGGTACAGGGCGCTATCCATAGACTCGATGGAGCTCTTAAAAACTCCGTTCAAGAATTAACTTCTAAGTTTTCTCTTCTTTCGGGAAAATTCACTGAACAACGAGTCAGTGACACGAAGATACAAGCACTCATTGATCGTCATAATTCTGTAATTCAAAGCTTTGAACAAAGAGTCACGCAACTGCAAAAGGTGATCTCGGAACAAGAGCTTAAAATCCTAAATTACCACTCTACCTTGGAAGAAATGCGACGCGAGTTACAACGCGGTCGGCGATAGCATCAATTGCGCATCACATCATTGTTATTCAAATACACCGAAAAATGTGCCGTTGTTGATTTCGATTGAATCTTCTCTTTTTGATCTTCTCTTTCTCTTCCAAGTCTTTTTCCTGATTATTGAACGACCATCGCTCATCTTGTGGCTCAGGCAAGCGTGAAGCGTTCCCCGAAGGGGATGCCTGCAAAGCAGGAGCTGTGCCCAAGATGAGCGATGGTCGTTCAATA
>JAGRAG010000366.1 GCA_020435025.1 Bdellovibrionales bacterium
ACCTGAGTTACGGAGCAGAGCACATAAGATTGCTCTTTTGGAGAATCTACTTAATAGTAATGGTTCTTATTAAGGAGATTATGTGTCGCGTCGAAATACGGTCCAAAAATCGACCATCCTAAAGAATCTACAGGAGCGCTGTGACCATCCATCGGCACTAGATGTCTATCATTCTATTAAATCAGAACTGCCACAAGTGAGCTTGGCAACGGTCTATAGAAATTTAGAAGATCTCTCTCAACAAGGAAAAGTTCGAAAGCTAGATACTTTAGATGATATCACTCGATTTGACGGAAATATTTCGCCCCACAGCCATGTCATTTGTAGTCACTGTGGAGCCATTGAAGACATCGCACCTGTCAATTCGGATTTAATGTTAAAAGAGGCTCAGAAGAACAGCCTTTTTGCCATTCGAGAAATTGAATTTGTATTTTCGGGTTTATGCCCTAACTGTCATATAAGCAATTAAAAAGGAGACCATCATGTCCACAACTGAAATGACTTACCCCAAATCCCTGGTCGCTCAAGCAGCGCCTGACTTTAAAGCTACGGCTGTTATGGCCGACAATTCTTTTGAGGACAACTTTAAACTGTCTGATTTAAAAGGAAAGTACGTCTGTTTATTTTTCTACCCACTGGATTTCACTTTTGTCTGTCCTTCAGAAATTATCGCATTTGATAAGAAATTAGCTGAATTCAAAGAACGCAATTGTGAAGTTGTCGGCGTTTCTATTGACTCTCATTTTTCCCACTTTGCATGGAAGAATACGCCTGTTGATAAAGGCGGAATTGGTAATGTTCAATATCCTCTCGTTGCCGACCTGGATAAAACTATTTCTCGTAAATATGGTGTTCTTATCAACGAATCCGTTGCTCTTAGAGGACTGTTCTTAATTGATCGTGAAGGCGTTGTTCAACACGCACTCGTTAATAACTTGCCATTAGGTCGAAATGTCGATGAAGCTATTCGTATGCTAGATGCGGTTCAATACACAGAAGCACACGGCGAAGTCTGTCCTGCTGATTGGAGAAAAGGCGACGAAGCTATGACTCCCACTGCTGCAGGTGTAGCTTCTTATCTCGGCAAACATGCTAAATAAGCGAAAGGAAGATTAAAATGATTGAAGCACCTACATTACCTTATGAATTAAATGCGCTTGAGCCACACATTTCTAAAGAAACATTAGAGTATCACTTTGGTAAACATCACCAAGCTTATGCGACAAACCTCAACAACCTGATTGAAGGAACGGACTACGCCAATAAGACTTTAGAAGAGATCGTAAAAACTTCTGAAGGTGGCGTCTTTAATAACGCCGCTCAGGTATGGAATCACACATTTTATTGGCACAGCCTCAGTCCAAATGGTGGCGGAACACCTAAAGGAGATTTAGCTGCCGCTATTGATAGAGATTTCGGCTCTTTTAATAAGTTCAAAGAAGAGTTTGCTAAGTGCGCCGCTACGACCTTTGGTTCCGGCTGGGCCTGGCTGGTAAAAGACTCTAAAGGCACTCTTAGCCTTATGAGCACTAGCAATGCAGCAACTCCCTTAACTACGGATAAAACGGCTATACTTACTATCGATGTGTGGGAACACGCTTATTATATCGACTATAGAAATGCTCGTCCCAAATATATCGAGAAATATTGGGAACTTGTAAATTGGAATTTTGCCCAATCTAACTATAATTGATTCAAATCATGAGCAAATAACGGCATGGGTCCTTCGGGGCCCTTGCTCATATTTGAGGATTTTTACCGAAAACCGCACTTTTCCTGCAAGATTTTCATTGGATTTTCAACTGTTTCCTTTCCTGCCGAGTTTCTTTGCCTGATTTCCTAAAAATGTATAAACTAGGACTCTTGAAATATTTTAGAAAGGTCCTTTTGGGAATGGCATTACGTATTGGTCTTAAAATTACATTGCTTTTACCATTGGTCCTATTAGGATTTTCCGTTATGGGGAAGCCGTTAGATAACCACTCTTTTTTATGGATCGTTGATTCTAAAAAATTGCATCTGGCTTTAAAAGATGGTGATCCTTGGCCACAACCCAAAGACATCAAATTAACAACTTCCGATAACAAACCTCTTCCCATAGCATCCATGAATTATAATATTTCTGGAATTGATATTTTCTTGCAGTCTGAACTACCTAAAGATCGGAACATCAAAATTCAATGGTGGAATCATTCACACTTTGCTTATCCCACTCTTCCCTATTTAAACCAAAATTTTTTCTACCAAGGGGATGATTTAGGGGCCACCGTTCAAAGCAATCAGATTCAGTTTAAAGTCTGGTCCCCCACAGCTGAATCTATATTTTTAGTTCTATATCAACCTGATGAAACGACAGTTCAACAAAAAATTCCGATGCATCGAAACCATCTTGGCGTATGGCATACAACGATACCTATTGCAGACAATGTAGGACGGCTCTATCAATATGAGGTGAAAGCCTTCGGTAAAACGGAGTTAGCTCTTGATCCCTATGCAAAGTCCATGGGCGGTCAAACTTTAAAAGATCGAACCCAAGTGGGAAAAGCAGCCATTGTTAAACTTCCCTTTACCCCACCTCACTCTCCGATGGACAATATGGCAAATGAAGTTGACGTTTTACTCTACGAGGCCCATATTCGCGACTTCTCGATTCACCCTGACTCACCGACTCCTTTAATAGAAAAAGGGACCTATTCTGGCTTTTCCTACGCTCTTCCGCACATCAGTGACTTGGGAGTCACTCACATTCAATTCCAGCCCTTACAGAATTTTCACTCTGTGAACGAATACCTCAAAGACTATCAAGGCGATAATATTCCCATGCCAAGTGTGAATTACAACTGGGGTTACGACTCTCAGTCCTTTTTTACACCCGAAGGTTGGTTTTCCTCAGATCCGAAAAACCCTATGGCAAGAGTCTTAGAACTTCGCCAATTGATTCGCAACGTCCACAAGCGCGGCCTTGGTGCGACTTTAGACGTTGTCTACAACCACATCTATAATGAGAAAGTCTTCGAAACTGTGGCTCCTGGAACCTATTTAAGACGAAATCGACTCGGCAACGTTTCCTTTGGAACAGGTGCCGGTGCCACATTAGAGTCAAGAATGGTGATGATGCGAAAGCTGATTATTGATTCTTTGAAGTTCTGGAAAGACTTTTACGGTTTTGATGGTTTTCGATTTGATCTTATGGGATTCTTAGATCACGACACCATGAGAGCTATTCGTAAAGAACTTGGCCCTCGAGTTTTACTTTATGGCGAAGCATGGAATTTTACGGATCTCCCCTGGCAGCAGGCTACAACAAAAAGTAATCTCCCCTGTGAAGCTCTCTTAGGGGTTTTCAATGATACTACAAGAGACGCAATTTTAGGACGTGAAGGAGGAAAGGGCTTTGTTCAAGGCGTAAGATCGCAAAATTCTCAATTGCGCTCGGGGATCATCGGCGCCCTTATCGGTCACCCTCAAGATGGCTTGATTCATCGAGATGGCTACCATCGCTTTGCTAAAGAACCCTTTCAGAGTCTTAACTACTTTAGCATTCACGATGGTTTCACAGCATGGGACAAGATCAATTTCAGTTTGAATGCCTCGGTTTTAGAAAGGCAAAGACGTTTAAAAATGGCCTTTGCCATGCTTATGACGGCTCAAGGGCGAGTGATTTTTCAAGGAGGAAGTGAGTTTGGGCGCAGTAAACCTTTAGCTCCCAACGATCCAACATCACATCGCGCCCACACCTCTGTTGAAGTCAATCCGGATCACGGAGTTTATTATCTGCATGAAAATAGTTACCAGTCGCCTGATATCACTAATGCCTTACGATGGCCTGAACTTTCAAAGCACAAAGAGGTTTTTGATTACGTGAAAGGACTCATCCAGTTAAGAAGACACGTTCCCGCCTTTCGATTCTCGAAAGCTCAGTCCATTCGACAAGGTGTCACTTTTATTGGGCAAGACGCCCTTTTGGGTCCACAGCCTTTACCAGACAGTGCAGGATATTCCGATTTTTTAAACCCCAAGCTAAATCAATTGCAAATCGAGTTTTTTAATGCTCCTTTCAGCATGCATGGTCATAAGTATTATATTACAGGAGAGGTCCACTCCGGCACCAACAAAAACCCTCTTAAGAATCCATTTTGGATAGCCGTGAATAGATCGGGAAAAGGAGTCGTGACATTATCACGAAAGCAATTGGAACAACTCGATTTAGCAGCTTGGACTGAAAAAGGTTCTTTGCAAATAAAACTTGTAAAAACACCTGGTCAGTGGGATAGCCCGTCCCTATCTTATTCTCCGTTTGGACATAACACAGTCACACCACAATCCATACTTGTAGGAAATCGAGTCAAAATCGACCTATCAGTTAAAGATCATCAAGCTGGTTTTCAACCTGCCGATGAAAGGTCCGTTGTTGCCTTTCGCTTAAATAATTCTCTGGAATCAGATCACCTTCCGCAATTCCCTCTTCTTCCTTATTCTGAATTTATTGTGATTCACAACAATGCGCAGCGTGAATTGTTTTTACCAGTATCGAACTTAGGAAACCCAAGTCATTGGGACGTACTCGTCGATAGTCAACGCGCCGGCATCGAACCGCTTTCTCAAAGTGAGACAGTTATTTTTGCAGATGGCGTTGTCTTTTCACGTAATAGCACAACTGTAATTGGTCGACGCAAATAGTTATACGTACTTCATCAAGTCTCCTCCATTTTGCAATCAGATTTTTTTAACCAAAACGACTTGGATTCGCCATGCTTCCAAGTAAATTGCCGAGAGCTTCCTAAAGTTTTTTTGATGATTTAGACATTAGACACATTAACTTTCTCCTCTATTTGTCGAAGAGAAGATGTCTGATTGCATAGCCTTATTTTAAGAATTTGGGACTTTTATGTATAACTTTTTTTCAATTTTTATAAAGCCTGTTTCCATCACGTTCTCGATGCTTCTCATAACGAATGCTCAGAGTTTCGAAACAACTGTCGCTAAAATTTCCGAATCTGATATTGCAAGAATTGCCGAAGAAACTATCAACCCCATAGCAAGCAAAAAAAATAAAGTAGAGGTCATTCAAACTAGCGAGAACAACTCGATCAGGATTACCAATCAAGGGGCCACACCTTCTTCTCAAGCAACATCCAAATCCTCAAAAAGTCGCCTCCCTGCCCAAGCTCGAATTTACACGATCCAACTGGCCTCTTACCAACATCAGCATGAGGCTCTTAGTAAAGTCTCTGAACTAAGTTCTCACGGAAGTCCTGTATTTCTCTCATCAGCATCGGTGAAAGGGCGCATCTGGTACCGTGTGAATTTTGGGCGGTATACGTCGAAAAGACGAGCACTGAATGATCTTAAAAATTTGGATGAATATTTTCAAAAAGTGGCCTTCGTACAGCCTCTTCCCAATTCTAAATAATGCTATTCCAATGTCCAGTTCTACTTGAACTTTCAAGTTCTACAAAAGAACTTAGCTACTTTATCCGATGAATGAAATTGAAAATAATGTATCAAAGAAAAGGACATAGATCTTAAGTTAACATGATGAATACAAAGGACATAAAACTATCAGCTCTTGGATTTTCTATCGCCGCAAGCGCTACGATACTTTTTTACTATTTTCCACAAAGTTACCGCCCTTTTTATATTTTCCTATATCTCGCGACTTCTGTTTCCTTAGCATTAATATGGGTATCAAAAGACTCCCGTCGAAATAAAAAAACGGTATATTCGTTAGCTCAAAAAATACAAGGAGGCGTCAGTGCCACTTCTCAGCAGCTCATTCAAATCTGTGAAATGCTTGCTAGCTCTTCCGAAACTCAACAAAAATCTATTGAAAATTCCGAGATAGCAACAGATGAAATTTCGGCAATGGTTGCTCAGACTATGGAGACCAGTGGACTAATCAAACAAAACTCCCAGAAAATCAACAGTGTTCTAGAGTTATCAAACAGCAAAATACAGCAAGTTTTTTCCACTTTTAAGCACATAGAAGATCACAATAAAGAAACATTAAAAACGATAGCAGAATCTGAATCTCACTTTTCTGAAGTTTTCAAAATTTATGACGACCTGGTCGCAAAAACCCAAATTATCAATGACATAGTCTTTCAAACAAAGCTTCTCTCATTTAATGCTTCTGTCGAAGCAGCTAGGGCTGGTGAGCATGGCAAAGGCTTTGCTATTGTCGCTGAAGAAATTGGAAACCTAGCTTCAATGAGTGGTAGAGCCGCTAAAGAGATCATTGAAGGAGTTACTTCAAGCCAAAAACAAATTTCTAAAATCATTCGTAAGATACACTCAAGTATTGAAAAAATTGTTCAACTAGGATCAGAAAAGTTAACTTCTGGTGCAAAAGAACTTAAAAATTTTCAAGAAAGCTATCAAGAGTTCTCCTTTGTCACTCAAGAAACGGATCTCCTTGTCAACCAAATTTCCCAAGCCGTTAAAGAACAAAAGTTTGGAATTGATGAATTGCTTAAGTCTAACAACATGATTACTAGAACCAGTCATGACAATGATCTTGTTATTGGGCAAACGTTAGAAATTTCAAAAATTTTAGCCAAGGAAATCTCTAATACTCTAGCTATATTCTCGGAAAGCGAGCTTTCTACACTACGGCGATATAAGTTAGAAATGATTGAGTGGGATCAAAAATACAGTCTACATGTAGATGAAATGGACAGCGAGCATCAAAAACTTTTAAACCATATGAATGAATTAATTAATACATTAAATCAAAGAGCTGATACGCAACAGGTCCAAGCAGCCTTTACGAAAATGGCGGAGTTTGCTATTGAGCATTTCAAACACGAGGAAGAGTTTATGGAAAAAACTGGATATCCTGATCTCGCCTCACATCGAAAAGTTCATGAAAATCTAATAAACCGAGTGAATAAAATTGGGCAGTCTCTAAGCACGGGACAAATTGATCCTATCGAAATTATCTCTTTCTTAAAAAGCTGGCTTTTCACTCACATTCTCGGAGTCGATACCAAATATGGACAGCACTATAAAGAGTCGCACCCTACGAACCGTAAAGTCGGCTAATGAATGTCTTTCTGAGACACACCTAAAGATTGTCGAGAGGAAAATGTTAACCGAGCATTATCAAATCCCACTGTTTGTAATTGTCTTACGAAGTCACTAACGAACTGTTCGAAGATATCTGGATTTTCTTTATAAAAATAGTAGTACTGCGGACTGATTTCAATTTCTATTTGCCAACGACCGTTAATGCTATCAATGGATACATATCCAATATTGTACACCTTTCCTTCGGCTTCATAGTATAGGTCCATAAATTCAGATTTATGGGCAATAACTTTATATTGTGGTCGAACTTGATGACGGTAATTATTAAATACACTTAAAATTTCTAGAACTCGATCTCTTTGTTCTTTAGTCAATCGATTTTCTGGATCCATCATTTTTTCTCGGAGCTGCTGCCCTAATGTCTCAATACTTTCTATGTCAATTGTTCTTTTTTGGCTAAAATCGTAAGGCGCAAATCTTGAGAGTTGAAAGAAAAAGCGTTCATGTGCGCCTCCTCTGCCTCTAGGTATATCCAGCTTAAAACTCAGTTTTCCTTTTTGTTGAGTCTGATTCTCTCCTAGCTGAAGAGCAAAGTTTCCAGCCCTTAATTCTATACCGTATCGCTTGAAGGTCTCATTGGGTGTATCGAAGTACCATGTAACCTCATTTTGAATAAGAACATTTTCAGAAAACCCAGAAGCTCTTTTTTGTAAGATTTGTGCTTTTAGTTCTTTTGGCAAATAAGGAGGATAGTTTTCTAATATTTTAAAAGAAAACGGAGAAGGGCTCATTTGCAAACGACCCGCATGAAACATTTCATAAAGGTATTCGTTTGGAGGCTTCCCTCCAACTAATGATTCTCCCAGATCCATGCGAAATTCTGCTTCAATTCCAAACCGACCATTTTCTTGAAGCACTTTTCCATTAAGACGGCGCTCCATCCAGAACTCTCTTTCCGGTAACATGCGATTTTGGGAAGCATCCGCTCCACTGCGAGCAGGTCCAATTCCAAGCTGCGCGGATGGAACAGTGATGCCTGAAATACTTCTACGACATTTATTAGAAACCTGAATCAATTGTCTTTTTTTATAGGGAACTGAGCCTGTACCGCTTGCTAATACAGAAAACGACATCAATAATGTAAAAATTCGGCACAAGTTGTAAATTCCAACAATCTGCATGCAGGAGCCTCCCATGGCAACGAGAGAAAAAGCAAATATTGTACCCACGGGAACTCAATAATTTCTATTTGATAGGTAAATAAAATCAATTTTCTTTAAAACGTGGCAAATTCAGTCACATACCACAAGAACACCAATAAATTTTACAAACTTCACCCTTTAATTGCGGATAAACATTTAGACTACTTAATACAAAGGGCCTAAAACTAGGCGAGGATCAGGAAAGACCTTTAAAGATTGAAGACGATCCTTAAGAGCCACCACACCCGGCATATCACCTTTAATGGGAGGTAACCAAGATAATTGAAAATGAAGATGAGGAGGCCATCCACCATTGATGGACTCCGAACCGATGGTCCCCAAACACTCCCCTTGTTCGATGGCCTGACCTAATTCTTTCCCTTCTAAAGACTCCTGAGAAAGATGACCAAAAAGAGAGTAAAGAACCACATCCTCATCAAATTCGTGCGCCAAAATTAAGGTAGGCCCATAGTCACCGGGCTGGCTGTGATCTTCAATACAATGAATGGTTCCCTGATAAAAATTAAAAACTTCTGTTCCTGTAGGCGCACCAATATCGATTCCCATATGAATGCAACGTTCACCTTCTTGCTGTTGGTCCGCATACATTTCATGAGTGTACATTAGAGGCCGAACTTCATTATATTTTCCGATACAAAACGGAGAGGTTCGCGGCTGTTTCATCCCCTCTGGACTACTTAAATCAAGCACATCATACTCTTCAGGAAGCACGACCACATATGAAAATTGATACCTGGAAAAATCAATAGACATAGGCTGATTAAAGTCGAAATTTCCCTAAAGGCCAATTTAAATTGGATTTGCGCTTTGCGCCAGATGCATTTCCAAGTGGTCGCCGATATTCCATAACTCCATTTGCCGAAAAAGGGACACATCAAATTTATAATCTAAAAGTCATTTATGAATTCTTCATTGAAACTTTATATTTTCTGAGTATAACTTTTTGCAAACGGGGAGGCACAATGTCTAATAAGTATAAACTGACGATTCCCATGGCTATTGTCATCACACTCATTGCAATTGTGTATCAAAGAACTACCGGTCCCACCTATCCAAAGAAATTTAAAATTAATTATCAAGGTGAAAAGGTGCGAGTGAAGCTGCCTAGAAGTCAGGAGAATACGGAAGGGGCCCTGATTTCTTTACCTCTTTTAGACAAGTCCCACCAACTCACCGTATTTTATAAAAGATTTCCGACAAATGATGAATGGTCCGAAAGCCCTTTAGAAATGAAGGCTTCTGTCTGGGAATTCCGCCTCCCTGTTCAGCCTGCTGCGGGAAAATTACAATATTATATCGAGATGAAAGATCAAGAAGGAAATATGATTCAATCTCTTGGAAATGCTCCTTCACCTATACTCATTCGATATAAAGGACCCGTTTCCGCATTTATTCTAGCTCCGCATATTTTTTGTATGTTCTTTGCTATGCTGCTATCGGCTCTTGCTGGCTCTGAAGCTCTTTTTAAAACCGAAGCTTCGCGACATGTGGGACGATGGGCCTTAGGTTTTTTATTCGTTGGTGGAATGATTTTAGGTCCGCTAGTCCAGAAAAGTGCATTTGGAGTTTATTGGGCAGGATTTCCCTTTGACTGGGATTTGACCGATAACAAGTTACTCATCGGTTTTCTCGCTTGGCTGATCGCTGTTATCGCTAACGCCAAAGCGAAACGTCCTAAATTTACTTTAGCAGCGGCTATTGTCTTAATCGGCATGTACAGTATTCCTCACAGTACAATGGGATCTCAATACAATTACGAAGAGGGAAAAGTCGTTACTGATCGATAATTTGTACCAATTCCTAAATAATTATTAAACTGTATCCTTTAATAATTACTGGGTTTCCTGAATCCGTTCTACCGCTGCGCCCTGTTCATAGACCAGCATAGCCCCACTGTGAGAGGCTCGAAACATAAGACCCATAGATATCAATAAGGTCATAACGGATAAAGCCTTGGTTACCTTTATTTTTTTAGGCCAAATTTGATGACCAGCAATTTCAATAATAACTGAGATAATGAAGCCATAAAGAGCTTCGTAGGCAAAGTCCTCATGCTGATTGATCAAATGCGGCTTAGCTATTTGAAACTTAACAACATCCGCAGCCAAATCACCTGTAAATAAAACGATTCCATAAAAAAAGACGCCAACATACAAAAGAAACTGAAGACTCAACTCCATATGTTCTTGAATAAAAGGCTTCCACTTAAATAGCGATACAACGCGAACCAGTGCGGCCAGAGTTAACATAGCAATTGGAAAATGCACAACCATAGGATGAATAAGCTCTTGTCGAATCATCTTCGCCTCTTCTGCTAAAGAAATTCTTCCTTGTTAGATTTTATTCAATCTACAATTAACAGAGAGAACTTTCAATGAACTTCGTTGATAGTTCATATAGACTTTGCAATGATAAGAATCATATTCTTCTTTGCCGCTATTTTCGACAAAAACAGTCGTTTCCAATCTATACCGACAAGGCAGGCTGCTTTCACATATGTAGGCATCATAAAAATCAATGACCCGAGCCTCTAGCTCCAACTCATTAAAGTAGCTAACAACTCCAAAATCCGCCGTTTCGCGCATTTCATAAGTCGATCCAATTTGGATGGCCTGTGCGACTATTGAGAACCCTACTAAAATCATGATACATACAAATTTCATAAAAATATCCTACAAAACGGTTTGAAACGACTGATTATCACTGTCAGCCACGCCAAATTAAACCCCTATTGAAATAAAGATAGAAATTAACAATTTTGGTCACTCTGTAGCCAATGAAAATCGACTTCACTGAATAAACTTTTTTGATCGCTTTCATAGATTTGGTGGATCAACCTCGCTAGTTGCCGAGGACTATGTGCATTCTTATTCCAATTACGGTGAGATCTGTTTTTGACCGTATCCAGCAATCCCAAACGAATCAACGTCAAATCAAAGCCAACCACCCCAACTTCACGCATTTTTCGGAACTGCTTATGGGCCACATCAAGGGAGTATTTTGATGACTTCCAAAGTTCAAATGTATCAGAGTCAAAGTGTGTGCCATAGGATCCAATATTGAAAATATGACCTTTTTTACCTAAATGCTGCCAATGAAATCCCACTTCATATAAAAGACGAGTCTGATCAAAGTTCCGGTGAGCAAAATTCACAAAAACGTCAAAGTCTTCGCTTTGCTGTAGAATCTTTTCCCGCTCAATTGGAATCGATATATCGAATCCAGAAGTATAACTGATTCCCATGGACTTTGATCCCAATTCGACAACCAACTCTTTTCCAAATCCTGACTCTCCTCCAGTGACAAGGGCTCTCATTTTTCGGCACCTTCCTTTTCAAACCTTACTTCCACCTTAAATTTACCCGTAAGTTGCGCTTCTCGAGCCAGCTGATGAGTAGACCATAAAAAGGTCAGATACATGTTTTGTTCGACATCGGCGTACGTGAGCTCTCGTTTTCTAAATGGCAAATAGATCGTTAACTTATCTTCAGGAAACGCCCAGTTTTTCCACTCCCATAAAGATTGCGTGTTTTTGAACTTTCCACAATAACGAAGAGAGACTTTTCCTTCGGAGACTTCAAGATCGGCAATGTTACGGAGCCGATCGATTCGACTCTCTTGACTTTTGTTTCCCAAAGATAAGTAATGTCTAATCTCTTCCGAATCAAAAAACTGCTTCTGGCATTTGCGATGGCACTCTCTGATCTCTGGCAAGTGATGGGGGGAATCCCACTGCTTGAGCACTTCCTCCCACAAGGGGTCAGATAAAACCTGATGAAGCGGATTTTTTAATACATTGAACTTCACACGATGAGCCCTATAAAAAGCCTTTAAAAAAGAGGGAGTTTCTTCTTCGGGAGCTGGATGACTGACCCAGCTGCACGGATAAAACTGCCCTTCTACGTCTACATAATTTCCTCTATAGCCAAACTGACAATTGGGAAACATCAAAGAGTCTTCGTATCTTTCTAATGTCTGCTCAACGGCTTTCTTTCGACTAATATGAAACTCTCTATACCTTTCAGAAGCCTTGAGATTCTTTTCACTTTGTGGATTAAACCATTCCATCTTCTTAGCTACCCTTAAAGCTTCGGGCAAATATTGGGAATCCGGTTCTAAGGGATCTATTCCCTGCTCATTGAGATAATACGGTTTATCGAAACTAGCAAAAAGATGACTGCGAGTCAGTCGAAAGGCATCAGCCCCTGTTCGTAGGGCCAGGTTCTTAATTTCTTGAATGTGCTCTTGATTGAATTTAAAAAAAATCGTGTTCCAGATCACCTGCGCACGACTGGTACTCATTGTTTTTATGGCCTCAATGGTCGACGACCAATCCGAGTTCACCCGATACCGTTGATTGCTACTGGCATCATAACCATCCACCGAAAAAGTTATGTCATCTCCATAGTCCAAAATGGCTGCTAATTCTTGCCACCAATCGCGCTTCTTATGACTTCCATTTGTAACAATGGTCACAATCTTACGTGGACGAAGTGATTTAAAAAAACGCACCACCTCAAGAAACTGAGAGTGGTAAATAGGATCACCTTGGCCACCACATAGGGTAATCTTTTGCGCTTCGTTTAAAAAGAGGTCCTGGGAAAAGGTTTCAATGAGCTGCTCTAGAGAAATCTCACTTACAACATAACTCCCTTTTTGCTCTGTTCGAGGACACCTTGGACATTTCAGGGTACACTTGCTGCTGATCTCTAAATGCCAATGGTAATTAGGAAAATACAAACTAAGCCCCCAAAGCCTTATTCGGCTGTATTTTAGATGCTCGAGACCCAGGCTGCAAATCAAAAGAAGAGATTGTCATTGTGGGTAACAAAGGAGAAAATGTAATTTTCAACTTTAGGAACCTCCATGTTGGCAGCCTCTTTAACAATTCTACTTTGCTTTATTTCCGCACTGAGCAAGGTTATCTTAAAGAAAGGGCTGACCGAGTCTTCACCTATTGTTGCGATGGCCCTTTCTTTGATTGTCGGTTTCGTGGTCTTGTCATTTATTGCCATTCCTCACATGGCCCTACACGGAGTGAGTCATATCTCCCTCCAGGGTGTTTTGGTGTTCGCAGGCATTGGTGTCATAGCTCCCCCCGTAGTGAGGTATTTGTCTTATATCGGAATTCATCGACTAGGAGCTTCAAAAGCCGATCCCATTCGGTCAAGCCAGCCTTTTTTTGCAATTTTCTTGGGCATATTGGTGTTTCAGGAAGTCCTAACGTGGAAAATTTTAGTGGCTACGATTTTGATTTTTATTGGAATCTTAAATATCTCATTGCGAGGCAGACAGACCACCCGCTACCAAGACTACGCTCGATGGGATGTTCTTTTTCCTCTTGGGGCAGCAGTCATCGCCGGTGCGATTACGGTAACCAAAAAAATAGGGATGGACTTGATGCCGGACTCGATAGTTGGAGCCTATATTACGACAATCTCTGCTCTTTTAACCTTCAGTATTTTTCTCACTCTTAGAAAACGATGGTCTGAAATCCGTTGTCCTCGGCGCTCCTTTTACTTCCTTTTAGCTTCAGGTATTTTGGCAAGTATGACCGACATATTAGATCTGTTGGTTTTAAAAATGGGAAAGATCTCTATCATAGCTCCTCTATTGAGCACTACACCCCTGTTTGTGCTGCTTCTCAGTCATCTATTTTTAAAGACGGAAGAAAAAATTACGGCACGAGTCTGGATGGGTACGGGGTTTGTTATTGCAGCCGTGCAACTCCTATTTTGGGAAAGCCTGTAGTTTCAAGGCAATGGCAACTATTTTAAATCCTCCGGGCCCCTCCGTTTTTTGAAAACGGAACCCGTGAACCTTTTTTTATAGGCCCCCACCATATAAAAGTTGACGATAAGAATTTTATAAATCAATCTTTTTTTATTTTAGCCGCGGAGGCAGTGACGACATGATAATTCCATGGGTTCGAATTAATTGGATTGATGATTTTATTGGTTACGGGTTGTTCGCAGATCGCTTTATTCCAAAAGGGACTATCACCTTTGTTCAAGACGGTCTTGATATTGTTTTAAGCGGTGACGAATTGCATTCTTTGGCCCCCAACCTCCAGGAGCATGTCGAAAAATACTCTTACGAGGACTACCTCGGAAATCGAATCATTAGCTGGGACATGGGCAAATATATGAATCACAATGATGAGGCCAATACCCTAACTACAGGCTACGGATTTGAAATCGCTATCCGTGATATTCATCCTGGGGAAGAGATCACTGATGACTACCGAATCTTTAGCACCCATCATGACACCAGCTTCTCTCCGAAGAAAATCGACATGGATCACTTAGACGAAGTGAGAATTTGGCCCCAGTCTTTGCTAGATTATTGGAATCAGGAAGTGAAAAAGGCCCTTGTTGAAACCATGAACGTCAAGCAACCACTTAAAGAGTTTCTTGATGGTCAACTCTGGACTGAAATCACCGACAAACAATTTCTTACAAACTATCGCGGCGTGGAGCTGTCTTTGCCCTTAAGATATCAATCACAACTCCATCACGTGTGAGGACCCCACACATTCATGCAAAGGATCGTTCATTGATATTATTTTGTCGCCATTGCTGTGGATTTTCCAAAATGGCCCGTCCGACGGCGGCAAGATCAAGGCGCTTTTGTGACAAGAATTGATCAATTGCGGCTCCGCTTTGAATGCCTCCAACTCCCATAACCGGGACCTCGACCACCTGCTTGATGAGCTCAGCGTCGCTGACTAAATAACCCTCTCCACGAGAGCCTTCCGGTCTTCGCCATCCGCCTATTCCCGATGAAATATCAAAGAGGTCGACCCCTAAGGCTTGGAGAGCTAGCGCCACCCGCTTCATATCTTGAACTTCAAGGCCCCCTGGAAAGTGATCTTGCGCCGGCATCCTGACGGAAAGCAAAAGCTGGGGCAGATGCAATTTGATCTCTTTGACAATCTCTCTAACAAGCCGTGAGCGATTTTCCAGTGATCCTCCGTAGGAATCCAAGCGCTGATTGGTTAAAGGAGACAGCCACTGATTTAAGCCATATCCATGGGCCATATGCAGTTCGACAAAATCAAATCCTGCCTGGTACACCCGGCGGGCTGCCTCCAGATACCACCTTTTGAGTTCCTGAATCTGCAGCAGTGTGATTTCTTGCGGTGTCTCTAAGTTCATTCCCTTTACTGGGACCGCCAGGGCACTAGCTCCCCATAGCGGCTCGCCCGTCAGCCTTGTATCAGCCTTGCCCCCAACATGAACGATCTGTAAGCCAGCTAAAGCTCCACTTTTATGGAGCAGATCCGCCAAACGCTTCAATCCAACTAAATGGCCTTCCTCACTGACTCCTAGCTGATGAGGCTCCCCTTTCCCGCTAGAATGAACGTAACTGTACTCAACAAAGATCAATCCCGCACCACTTTCAGCCAGTCTCTGATAGTGATTCAGCGTCTTTTCGGTGACGTAGCCTTGCCCATCTGCAGTCTGCGACGCCATGGGTGGAACGACGATGCGATTTCTAAGCCGCTTTCCAAAGGGTAAGCTCAAAGGGGTGTTTCTATCTATTGTCATGTTTCCCTCCTCAAATGATCCATGAGCTTATATCTTAAGGGATCTTAGTAAAATAGAAATAATATTTTAATATTTATTTCGTTTTTCGAAATATTTTGATTTAAAGATTTAATATAATATTCCCTTTTCAAAAGACACTATCGATGCCCCATTTTGCCCCCATATTTGGCGGATTGACAACGAACTAAACAAGAGTTCTTTGAAAGATACATAAAAACACCCATGATTTCAAACTATTACAACTGGCTCTTTTTTTGCTCACAGGTGTGAATGGATTACAAAGAAACCTGCGCTCCGATTAGGTAGCGCTCTTTTGAAAGGAAAGTGTGAAATGACAAAACTACCTAAAAGACTCCTTTTGGGTCTTCTATCCGTAACTATGGTGACTTCATCACCTGGTATCGCATTAGCTGGTCAAAATATTGAAGACCGTCTTATTGGTACGGCAGTGGAAGGGCAACGAGATCTTATAATAGATCTTATGGATTCTTACATTGACTTAGAAATCAAACAAAAAAATTTAGAGGCTCTCAATGAATTAATTGTTGCCATCGAAAGTGAAAGTGCCTTCGAGAAATTTTTAAATAAATATACAATCATGGGAGTCATTGGAGCCGTTTCGACTTTTATGTTAGTCCGAAAAGTAAAAGCGAGTAAAGACATTAGAGGCTTGTTTTATGGATTTGTAGCTTTTATTTCAGGTGGGATAACGGCTTCTGCATTGTACGCTTCCGTAAAAGATATGATCAATCCAGAAACTTCATTGGGCACTCTGAGTGATCTCAAAGAAGAATTGGGTGTGAAACGAAGTGAGATCCTATCAAAGCGTACAGAGATAAAATCCGAATTGGATAAGGTGATTTCGATCTTAGAAAGCAGAGGAGTTGATGGACGAAAAATCTATGAAAGACTTCAAGCAAAATTGCGAAGCAACGAATATTTAATCGCCTCGATGGCTGACAAGAAAGTAGAAATGAATAAAGTGGAATTAGATCTCGATAGAAATCTTAATCTGATTTTAGGTGATGTAGCAGCCCTTATTTTAACCGTTTTTGCAAAAGGCAAAGGTGGAGTCAAAGGGAAAGCAGCTTTGCTCACTCCATCGATCCTAGGGTTACTCTATCTTCTTTATGAAAGAAAAATCGACACGGACCAAATCAAACAGCTGCAATCAAATATTGATCAACTAAAAAACAATTACAAAGATATTTTACTGGATGAGATCAAGACACAGTTAGGAGCTCAGTAATTGGCACTTAACTATAAGGCTGTCTGTCTTCAAGCCATTCTAGCTTTTCAACTCGCCCTGCCTCACTTGTCGTATGGAGCAGGGCGATGTACCTTTTCGGTTCAAAAACAAGACCGCCTAGAGTCCCACCTTCAGAAAATTCCAACTCACCTTAGCCAACAGATTCGAAATAAAGTGATTCGCCTTGTCGATACAAAATCAGAAGTTCACGAAAACGAAATTCTTAGGTTATCGGAGTTTTTCAGAAAAGCTCTGTTGAAAAAACAAAATAGATGGACGCGTCTTTTTAACTACAATCATTATAAAGAAACGGCCTTTGACGCCAGAGACTTTCACCGTGATGTCTTAAAAATCCTTAAAGAAAACGAAGTTGCTTTAAGAGAGCAAGGCCTTTGGAATAAAGTGATTTTCAATTGGCAAAATCGATCTCATTTTTTTATAAGTTGGCTGCAGTTTACGATCATACATGGAGGCCTAAGCTATTTAAGTCACTTTGTAACAGGCTCTTGGTGGATTGTTCCTCTCTATGCTCCGCAACTGATCATTTGGAACCTAAAAACGATGACACCAACCAAGGCCTCTCTTCAGTACAGCAAAAAAATCATAAATACAGCAATCACTTCTTTACTAACCGTATCTCTAGTTTATTTTTTATTAGATTCATCGGCCTTTGATTCGATGAAAAATACCCTCCAAGAAAATATGGATAAACACAGCGCAACGATCGCCGAATCCCTACACAAAATGGCTGATATTGAGCCTGCAATGAATCGAGCGGATCATATTCTTAACATAGCTCGTTCACAAGAAGAGATGAATGCCTATATTCGTTCCATGCAGTAGATAACAGTAGTATTTTTTCATAAGAAAACTCTTTTGTACTCCTGTCCACAAGCCTTGCTTTTTTCGACTTTCAAATCTTGAGATTTTTAAAGCTAAAGTGTCCTCAATCAAACTGGTACAATTTTTGCGATACTTAACTCCAATTACAAAATCGGTGGCGTAGTGCTACTGATTTCCATTTTTTAAGAAACAGAACATAAGGGGGGCCTATGTTTCGATCCAGATTTTTGTATATTTTAGCCATTTTGATACCACTTCTAGGAAAGGTAAATGCTTCTGAAAACAAAAAAAAATCGGGAATA
>JAGRAG010000367.1 GCA_020435025.1 Bdellovibrionales bacterium
CTATTCCAGTTTGTATTGTTTCAACTTTCAAAATGAGGCTTTTTTGATCCGATATAAACAACAGACGAAATGGTGCTTTAGCTGGGCTTTGTTTTTCTTAGGAATCCTGATCAGTGGACAATTTGCGCTCGCTGGTGGCGGAAAATGTACGGATTCGGTCGAGGCCAAAGAGGAATTTGAACTTTCCGACCCTTCTTCGAGAGATCTCACTGAGGTCGATTTGATGGAGGGGCTTGGTCGCCTTGAGGTCGAAGATCTGATGGTTGAAGCTGTTAAGGAGGCGAAGCGGACAGGAGCTCAAGATGCGCTTATGGCTTATAAAGTGGAAGTGCTCTCTCTTCCTGTTTTGCGAAAGGAGAATCGGAGGTACCTATTGGTGCTCCGATATTTGGAAAGCCAGAAAAACAGAGTCTCCGATAGGCGTGAGCAACGTTTACTAGACAAATTCATTCAGCGCTACCGACAGATGCTCGTCGAAGGGAATCAGAGATTGGTATACTCTTTGGCAAGGAAGCACCGAAAGGATCTTGATATTTTAGATGCGATCAGCGTTGGAAATATTGGACTTTTAAAAGCCATTGAAAAATTTGATGTAAACTACAAGTTTGAAGCCGATGGTCGATCCGTTCCAATACAGTTTTCTTCTTATGCCACTTGGTGGATTCGAGCGCATATTATCTCCGAGAGAAATCAGTCGGAAAGCACGATTCGTCGGCCAGAGCATTTCAAAAAAGAAATGGATCGAATTAAAATGGTGATCGGCGAGCTCTATCAGAGAAATGGTGGGAAAATGCCTTCAGCCGAAGAGATCGCTGTAGGACTTAATGCGCGTGGGATAAAAAGTGGCAAGCTGGCATACACTGCCCAAATAGTCTCGGAAAAGCTTTCTTTGCAGTTCACATCCGAGGCGATGTCTGATCGAAAAGAAAGTCGTGAAGAGGACGAGAGCTATTCCCTTTTTGACCAGGTAGAGGCGGTTCATCGAAACTCTCCGGCAAGAGAGGTAGAGGAATCTGACTTTTCTATAAAGGTGAAATCAACATTGATTTTTTTGGCAGAAAGAGAGCGCGATATAGTGAACCTTCGCTATGGTTTAGGTGAGCCATTTGCCGGTAAGATCAGAGATGGGGAAATGACACTTGAGGAGGTGGCAGCTATTTGGAGTGAAAAGTATGGCTCATCTGTCACTCGCGAGCGGATTCGGCAAATTGAAGCAAAAGCTTTTAGAAAAATAAAAAGCCACCTTCAGGATCTTCAAGAGGATGGACAAATGTTTGCGATGAATCTTATAGTTCGCAAAATTGAGTTGCTCAAACAAAAGAAGAAACAGGAGCCGTTAACGGTCACGGAAACTAAAAAACTTCAGGATTTAGAAAAAGATCTGTTTGATAGACAAGTAAAAATGGGTGTCGCTACTTTAGCGCAAAGAACAGATGAGATAACAAGTGACTCGACAGCTGCATCTGCCTCAAAAAACGGGGTGGCTAGAAGGGGACGACCGCGTGGGTCCAAGTCACGTCCTAAAGTCGTCCAAGAAAAAAAATGGACCTTTATCGATGCCGAAGAGCTTATGCAGAAAAAGATCGATCAGTTAACCGTAAATATTTTGCGGCCATGGATCAACTCACTTGAAGTGCCTAAAGGCCTTCATGAACGGCGCCTTCGAGAGGATCGTACTAATGTGATTCGATACTTTTTTGAAAACTTGGATATGGAGTTAATAGCCGACTTATCAGCATCTTCGAAATCTGAAGTCAAAGAAAGTGTGAAAAGAGGGGTATTAGACCTAGCTCAAAGAGGACAGTGGTTGTGACCTTTGATTTTTTAAGAATCAAAGGTCATCTCTCGGACTTCGGGAGCAATGGTTATTCGGCCAGCTGTAGCTGCAACCACCTCTTCTGGGCTCATTCCAGGAGCAAACTCTTTTAAGACAAATCCATCATCGGTCACATCAATCACTCCATAATCGGAAACAATACGGTTGACACAGGTTTTCCCCGTTAGCGGCAGTGTGCATTCCGCAAGAAGCTTTGGGTTTCCGTTTCTATCAACGTGTTGCATGGCCACGATCACACGAATATCGCCGGAAACTAAATCCATAGCGCCGCCCATTCCCTTAACCATCTTTCCTGGAATCATCCAATTGGCAATGTCACCATTATCGGCCACTTGCATGGCTCCTAAGACTGTCAGATCGACGTGGCCTCCACGGATCATAGCAAAGCTGTCGGCGCTGGAAAAAAAGCTGGCGCCAGGAACAGCAGTAACAGTTTGTTTTCCGGCATTAATAAGATCTGCATCAACCTCACTTTCCTTGGGAAAGGGGCCCATTCCTAAAAGGCCATTCTCGCTTTGTAACATAACGTTTTTGGATGCAGGAATATAATTTGCGACAAGAGTAGGGATGCCAATCCCTAGATTGACCACATAACCTTCATTCACTTCTTGAGCAATTCTTTGAGCAATTTGTTCTCTTGATAGTGGCATTTTTATTTCCTTTCTTAAACACCCTCTTAATTTAAAACCGTTCTTTGCTCGATACGCTTTTCATAATTTGAGCCTTGGAAGATACGTTGTACAAAGACTCCCGGAGTATGAATCTGATCGGGTTCAAGTTCTCCAATTTCAACTAATTCTTCCACTTCGGCAATGGTGATCTTTCCGGCTGTTGCAACCATAGGATTAAAGTTTCTGGCTGTTTTTCGATAAATGAGATTGCCGAACTTGTCGCCCTTCCAGGC
>JAGRAG010000368.1 GCA_020435025.1 Bdellovibrionales bacterium
ATGCTCAGTTAGTGCCATTTGATAGTGCTTAGAAATTAACTTGTCTAAAACATCTTGCTTCACTTCGTGCTGATAAAGACCTTTGATTTTAGCCAATGGAGCTTTTCCTTTGCGGAAGCCTTTTATATTGGCGTTTTTTTGAATTCCTTTTAAAACTCTGTTAAAAGTCTCGTTGACTTCGTTAGAGGGAATCTGGATCGTCAGTTTGCGAGATAGACCTTCAAGTGTGTCCAAAGAGGATTTCATGAAAAGCTCCTTAAGGGTTGGATTGGCGAGTGATTAAAAATGTTGAGAATTCCTACGTTTGAAGCGGCACGCCATTTATTAGTAAAACGCGTTTTTTTATAGGGAAATTAAGGCGTTTTGGCAAGTGGAATTCGAGATTGGAAGAGGCTGTTGCTAATTGATTCGGTTTGGACATGAAATTCTTCGAAGCGAAGGATGCACATATTGAAAGTAGAAGCTTTTTAGATGCAAAGACGGCCGTTTTGTGACGGCCTCTTGAAGGGAACTGACAGCATGGATAGTGATCCAAAAAAGATCTATATGGTAACAGGCAAAGGAGGCGTCGGAAAGTCGGCCGTTGCAGGGGCTTTAGCGATGCGTTTAGCGGCTTCGAATTTACGAGTTTTGCTGGTAGAGGTTGGAGAGACGAGCTATTTTGCTCATGTTTTTAAAAAATCAATTTCCGAAGAACCTACGACGTTGCAGCCAGGTCTAGATGCGTCGCGTTGGACCGGAGAAAGCAGTCTCAAGGAGCTTTTCAGTCATCTTTTAAAAATCCAGAGTCTTGTAACTCTTCTTTTCGACAATCGTGTGATGCGAGCCCTTGTAAGGGTGGCACCGGCCCTGAAAGAGCTAGCAATTTTGGGAAAGCTAACAAGCGGCGTACGTCATTTTGGCCCTCCGATTGATTATGATGTTGTCATTTTGGATAGTTTCTCTTCAGGTCATTTTTTGAATTTGTTAAATGTTCCCCAAGGAATGTTAGAGGTGATTCGGAGGGGGCCTATGTATGAGCAGAGCCGGGAGATTCATCGGACTCTTTTGGATCATGAGTTAACAGAGATCATAATTGTGACATTGCCCGAAGAAATGCCTATGACCGAAGCTGTGGAATTGGAGGCTGAGCTTAAACAAAGGGGCTACTCGACTCAGGTGGTATGCAATCGAGTTCTGCGGTCGCCGCTGAATCCGGCGTCGTTACAAAGTTTGAGTGAGCAAAACTTAGAGAAAGGTTATTCTGAATTCATAAACTATCTTAGTGCCCGGCTCGACCGTCAGTCTTTGAGTTTAGACATTTATCAAGGCCCCATTCATCGATTGCCATTGGTGCTGTCGTCGGATTCTTTGAAGGTGATTAGGGATTTATCCGAACATGTGGGGGATCTGTGCAACAGTTAGTGACACAAAATAAAGTGTTGATCTGCGTGGGCAGTGGTGGGGTTGGCAAGACGACCGTATCTGCCAGTCTCGGTGTGCTGGCTGCGCAGCTGGGTTTAAAGGTTCTCGTGCTGACAATTGACCCGGCTCGACGGTTAGCAACCTCTTTGGGTTTAGACTCCAATTTTGAGGGAGAGGTGAGGGTTCCTAATCAAAACTATAAAGGAGAACTTTACGCCGCCTTAATTCATCCTGAAGAGATTTTTGAGACTTTTATTAGGCAGACTCTTGAGAATGAAGGGGATGTTGAAAGGCTCTTACAAAATAGGCTTTATCGTCAGCTGGCTACGACTTTAAGTGGATCTCAAGAGTTCACTTCATTGGAAAAGCTTCTTTGCTCGGTAGAGTCAAAAAAATACGATCTTGTGATTTTGGACACTCCTCCGGCTCAGCATGCCGTCGAGTTTTTAGGGGCTCCTGAAAAAATTTACTCGCTCTTTCAAGAGTCAGTCACTCGTTGGTTTATTTCCCCAAAAGGCGAAGGAGTGGGGCTTTTTCGAAAGATAGTAGAGCGTGGAACCAAAACAGTGATGGGTGTCTTAGAGAAACTCACAGGCTCTCAATTTGTCAATGAATTGGGAATTTTTTTTGAATGTGTTTGGGGACTTCAAAAGCGTATTCGAGAGAGAAGCACTCAGGTGAACCAACTTTTAAAGGAGTCCAGTACCGGCTTTGTTCTTGTAACGGGGTTTGATGAATCTAAATTAAAAGAGGCTCAGCAATTTTTTACCTTTCTATCTTCGGAAGGATATCGGTTGGTGAAAGTGGTTTTAAATAGGTCTTTTCCCATCTGGGCTGAGTTGGAGGTGGACGATGATGAAAAAGATCAGCAATCTATCAAGTCTTTGCAAGAACTTCGTCAACTCTACTTCGAAATGAAAGAATACAATAAAGGCAAACAGAAAGTTTATGATCAATTTGTTGAACAACTTCAAGATCCTACGTTGGTTGTAAAGATTCCTGAGATGAATCAAGATGTGGTGGGTATCCCAGGGCTTGAATTGCTTGCTCAGGAGATTCATAATAGATCTCGTGAGTCGTAGTTGTGGATTAAATAATGTAGTGGCCAACAGGGGAATGTTTTGGTGCCTTTAAAAGATTCTATTTTAAAGTTTATCTTTTGTCTTTTATTGATTGTTGTTTTGGTAGATTGTGCCCCAAAAAAAACGGTGCTGAATCAGCCGGCTCCAGAAGTTCCTCCGAAGTACAACAAAGAGGTCGTTGATAAATTTCAGTCCGGTCTTGAAATGCTCGACGCTCAAAATTATTCAGAAGCCCTTAATAAGTTTCAGTCTATTTTAGTTAAAAATCCGACTTCGAAATTTGAAGTTGTAGTGCATTTTAACTTAGGTGCTGCTCATGAGGGTCTTGGACAATGTGAATTAGCTGCTAAGAGATATCAAAAGACCGCTCGATATGCGGTAAAACGTTTTCCACAGGTGGAAGCTTTAAG
>JAGRAG010000369.1 GCA_020435025.1 Bdellovibrionales bacterium
AAACAAGGTGGGCAGCAGCGCTGCTCGCTTTGCGAGCAGCGCACCACCCAAACTCGCTTTTGAACGGTGTTGAGGAGTCACAAATGTAACGAAGGAATTCATCCGCACGGAAAGAGGGCTATTCGTACGCGAAATGCCTTGAAAAAACTGAAGGATTTAAATTGTAGAGAAGTCGTTTGGAGCTTGGGCCGCTATTGTTACTTTCTTGCTAAGGTAATGATTCGATCTTTCACTTCTAGTACCAAAACTGTAACATCCCTTTGTAGCTCTTTTCCAGATCCATGCTTTTCAATTTGATAATGAATTTCATTTCTAAGCTTATGAACCCCATTGCGAGGGCTCTCTTTAATGGTACGCAAAAGGCGATCGACACCAAAACTTTCCCCGTCAAGATTTTGAGCTTCAACAGCTCCACGACTGCACAAGATCAACCGATCTCTCGGATTGAGTCTTTGCACTTGAGTCTTCATGATCAATTTATTGCCGCTACGTAATGCTTCTGTCGTCGGCTCAAAGACAGATATCTTCCCCGAGGAATCGTCCTGGTGAAAGATATATAGTTCTCCAGCTAAACTGTACTTTAAATCATATGTGCGCCGGTCGACCACTCCATAAAAAATATCCGTCTGATCTCCAATTTGCGTGGAAGGCAAAAGCTCTTCAGCCATATCACTAAGAACCTGACTTGGTTCAGCTCCACGACGAGCCTCCATCTGTCCCGTTAGTTTTAGCAAAACGGAGAGTAATAAAGCAGACATCGCGTAGCCAGAAGAACTAGCCAAAATCAAACTAAAACGGTTAGGATCTTGATGTTCAAAAAGATCGTAATAGTCTCCGCCGCGGACAGAACTGGGAGAATATTTAGTACTCACTTCGAAACCTTGAATGTGAGGAAGTTCGGTCGGCACTAGTCTTTGTTGGATGACGTGGGCCATCTCAATCTCTTTATTAAGACTGCCAATAAGATGCTCGAGGCGTTTATTCACCCTCGCTAATTCGGAGCGATAGGTAGCCAGGTCCTTTTCCCTTTCTGCCACCTCCAATTCGAGCTCAAGAACACGTTTTTTTAAATCACCAGGAACATCATCTCGCATCCAATTATTGTTCCCAGCACGACACTTGATGTCAACATAGAGTTTACGCCACTGTGTGACAGCCGGAAGCTTGAAAAACTTTCAGCCCAAGTCTAACTTCAAAGTTATGTTTGAATCTAGAATGACATGGGAAAAACTGAAGTTAGAATTAGACCTTCTTGGCACGGAGAGTCCAACTTCACTTTTGCCTCTCATCTTCGGAACTAACTCTTTTCTTTTACCCAGTGAGTCTTTCACAAAACTTTTCCAACAGCTGTCTTTTATGAATTTTGAGGCGGCCAATTTTTGTAAGGCCATTTCCGAAGAAGAAAGAATTCACTCTCTCAATCAATTCTTTTTTAACCAATTGAACTTCTCAATTCAGATACCTTCTGGCAGCGAGGGAGACATTCAAACTCTTTTGATTCCCGATTTCTTTGAAACCCGTCAAGGTCATCCACTTCTAGTAGGTCTGACGTACACCCATTTCGCAGCTCAATTAGATCTTCCCATTTACTTAACCTCGACACACATGCCTCATATTTTAAAATGGGTACGAGGAGAAAAGAAAACAACCTTTATCGACATGACCTCGGGTGGACAGCATTTGAAATTAGATCAAATTCTCGAACTCTATAACAACCCCACAAACCCTGCCGTCAGTGATCCGCTGAGTTTTGAAATACTGCCCTCAAGAACGGTTTTGACTTGTTATTTGGAACTTCTTTTAGATTATTTCGACCCCAAACTCTGTGCCTTTAGTGAAGTCGATATCCTAAATATCCTAATAAGTCTGCGACCCAGTCACTTGAAGTACCTTGCCCGACGTGCCCTAGTTTACAAAGAGCAGGGTCAATTCAAGTTGGCACTTCAAGATTTTAAACGCTATTTTTCATTCATTGACCGCAACTCAGCTGCTCCTGAACTAAAAATGGCGTTTTATGAAGTACAAGCCCTTTGCACTTTACCTCATGAAGACTTTCGCACCTTCCACTAAAGCCCCCAGCAAAGGTTTTTAATGAAATGCTTCAGATATGCTAAAAGTATGTGTCTGAATTTGATTTAAAGAAATTAAAAGTTCACGACAAAAAAGTGTCGGCCCATTTTCAGCTTTGGTTTCTAAATCTTTCATCGTTTTTAAATACTGTTCTTCGAGCAGCTGACTGTGCTCTTTCATAAGTCCCAAATCCACTTTTCCAGAAATCCCATGAGAAATACTTGTGAACTCTGCAAAGACCATTTCATAATAGGAAAGAACATTTTCAAAGTAACTCTGAATTTTTTTGAAACTAGAGAGGTCATTCTTTTCGCCCTTTTTGTTTGCCTCTTCTAAATTGCAAACAATCGACTTACAATGATCAGCAATCGATTCCAAATCATGCACCATTCGAGAAAGAGCCTTGAGCTTGTGTCCCTGACTGGAAGAGAGGTTCACTTCGAGCAGCTTTGTAATGAATAGAGACACTTCGCTTTTGATGTTATCAGTAATCTGTTCATACTTAACAATTCTCTGGGTCACCGAAGCTGACGCATGATCAAAAATAACCTCTTTGGTCATCATAAGTAAGCTTTCGATCATTGCAGCTAACTTCATCGTTTCTTGGCTAGCAAGATTCAACCCTAAAACAGGTGAAACTTGCAAGCTCTGCCCTATCAATTTTAATTTTTGAGATTCTTTGGGGCGACTTTTTTCCAGACGATCTAAAAAGAGCTTTCGAACAGGCCCAATTAAAACAGCAAACAAACAAGCCAGAATTCCATTATAAATCAATACAAACGCTGGGAGAAAAAAAACATCTTTTCTTAAAAAAGACCAAGATAACATTTGGCTGTTTTCCACTGCAAATACGATCGTTTTCAGGACAGAGTAAAGTGTGTCGAAAAAAACAAGAGTGATTAATCCCATAATGGTATGTGCAATCAATAAATAGGACTGCCCTAGCCTTGCCCTCCAACTCACCGACCAACTTTCTGTTAATGCCGGAACCACAGACCCTATCTGCACAGCGACCACAGAAAGCAGCGCCAACTTCTCTCCAATAAGTCCAGTCATAACTAAAACCATGATCAAAGCCACCATCGCGACACTGGAACGAACAACGATAGTTAAGGCAAAGAAGATCCCTAAAATTGGCCAAAACTGAGTCCAACTCCCATTGATTTTTAATGAAAAGGTCAACAGAGTCGACATAGGAATGAGAATTTGTATAAGCCACTGTCCTAACATAAGAAGACCCAGGGCAAATAATAAGTGGCCAAAGGTAGCAAGTCGTTCCCGAGAAGAATAAATTTTTAAAAAGACTCCCATCACGAGAAAAAAGAGTGTGGCCATTTTCCAATTAAGCACAAATAACCAAAGAACAAAGGTCGAACCTAAATTCGCTCCAAGAATAAATCCAATTAATTGTGAGAGACTAAAAACACCAGATGTTGCATAGCTACTTGCCATCAAGCTCGTACTCAACCTGGACTGAATAAAAAATGAAGAAATGATTCCGGAACTCACGGAAGAATACGTTGAATGCATTCCTCCAATCGCTTTAAAAATAAGATTCTCTCCAAGTTGCTGGAGAGCTTCTGATAAAAATCGCAATCCAATTAAAAATAGCGCTAAACCGCCAGCAATGGCGAGCAACATCGATAAATAGGGGTCTTCAACTGTCACTCAAACTCCTGGAGTCTCCCGACGTCCCCGTCTTTGGTCATCTAATAATACTACACCATCTCTCATTTTCCAGACAAGTAGATGTCATAGCGAACCGACTTTCCCGGAAAACTTAGAGAAGGCTTCCTTAACAGAGGCTCCGCTGACGGAGGCCTTTTAACAACTACTCTCTGGCGAGCCATCTTAAGTGCTTGATTTAACACTTCTTCCATCTCTTCAGTTTCGTTTGGAATAATAAAAGCTTGTAAGACCTGCATGTTTTTTTTAGAAAGAGCCGTCTTTTTCTTTGTCGGATACATGGGATCATAAAAAATAAGGTCATAAGATAGCGGCTCGGCCTTATGCAAATACTCAAGGGCCTCACACTGCTCAATCTGCAATTGGTTCTTAATCAACAGACCAATGTCTAAATCTAAATGGGCCCGTCGAACTCCATCTTCTAAAAGTTTATATACGATGGGATGACGCTCCAGAGCTGTTACGTGAAGTCCATACAGCAACATCGTAAAAGCGTCGGTCGCAAAACCGGCAGTTAAATCTAATGCGGTTTTAGGTTGCGCAGATAAACCCAATGCTTTGGCAAACAACTGCTTTTTACCCAGCCCTTGCCTTCGCCTATGATTCATCTGCGGGCTAGAAAAATCCACTTTTACATAAGGGCCTACGGAATTCCTTGGAACAACAAGCTTTAGTTCTTGCTCAGACCAAACCAAATTTGGGCAATTATCAATCAGTCGATCACTTTCATAAAACGATGGGATCTGCTCCCTAACCCATCTCAAAAGTTCGTGTGGAGGTGCTTGCTCCGAAACAAAAACATAGGGACTCTCTACACCCATAAAAGGTAACCAAATCCCACCAAAACAAGAAAGTGCAACTTAACTCCTTCATAACGCAAACCCCTTAATGAAGAAGATAACGGAGATGGACATTTCTGCAATCGTCGAAAAATCCGATAGGCCAAGAATCCGGGGAAAACCCATATCCACAAAGAAGTCCACGAAGAACCCAAAGCCATGCTGCTCCACCCAACCATCGGAATGGTCAGCCCGACCATAAACAGCAGGGCCCTACGTGCCCCATCAAAGCCCATTTTTCCAGCCCAGTTGGGAGAACCTAAATGGTGATCTGAAAAAAGCGTTTCGAAGTGTTTCAACAGCAAAGAAAAACCCGCTAAATATCCAGCGCAAGTTCCCACCACAACTAAATTATAATAATTTGTTATTTGTAATACCATTTGCGTTCCATAAAACAACAAAGGCCCATAACATAAAAAAACAGCCAATGTTGTTAACTCAGCTCTTCGCAAAGAAGCTCCTCCCCATAACAAAAAAATCAAAATGATAGAAGAAACCAAGGCCACATAAAACAAAGGAAGACCCACCTTTATTACCAGTGGCAAAGCCATCAACAAGCCACAGGCCAAACTGAATAAACCCAACACTTTAATCTGATACGCTGGCAAGATACCTTCTTGAATAAGACGAGTTCCCGCCGATCTATAGATTCTATCGAAACCACTAAAGTGATCTTTGTAATCATGTATAGCATGTACCCCCACATTAATAAAAAACAATGAGGTGAGTAATAGTGCGAGAACTCCCCCATCAAACTCTCCGAACTCCACCCACTTTGCAAATGAAAGAAAAAGAACAGGAGCTGCAACTAGCGAGAATAAGGACCCACGACTAAGCTTACGTGTAATATCAAAAAAAGAAGCCTGAATCTTATCTGTCGACTTAATTTCGAAAGTGACTTTATTAGTAGACCATTCCGTATTGAGAGACTTAATGGGGATGGCCCTTAAGGAATCTGAAAAGCGACCACTCATATGTGCCTTAAACTCCTTTGTACCCTTTTGAAGAGTGACAAATTCAACACTCACTTATTTTCTCTCCAATAAAGAAGTTGAGGAAGCTTTCTTAGGTCCGTTAAAAGTCCTATCTGATCACTGCTTAAAAAAGTCCCTAGCTGTTCAAGGTAATGTTCATAAAGCGCCATTTGTCTTTCATTAAAAGCGTCAAAGTGATGGAGTTTCTCTTCGAAAAAATCTTTTCCGATGACTTCATAAATCTCGTCGAGCGTTTCGCATTTTCTAAATTGAGACTTTTTAGAGTCAGGCACCCCTTCTAATAAAAATGCTGAAAACGAATTCATATATCCGGATTTAAGATCACCCAATATGGCTTTTTTTTCGTAATTTCTCACATCGTAGTCCAAAAGATCATCACTCCGCTGAAACAATAAACCTAATATTGTTCCCATTTCACTAAGTGTTTCATGAAGCTCGTCTTCATATTTTTCCAAAACGATAAAAGGACTTCTTAAACACCATTTAAACAACGATGCCGTTTTTAGATGATGGACCTGGTCAAGCTGCGCTAACTGCACACTCCAGTCATTCACTAAAGAATCTTGTATCCATTCCCCTTCTAGCAAATCGGAAATAATCTCTGAAGTATATTGGATCAAACGCACATTGCCATAGCTCGATAAGTTCACCATCACTCTTGCTAACAAATAGTCACCAGCTAGCACAGCGTACTCTGGCGTATACTTTAGCCAAGCCGCTGGTTTGCTTCTCCGTAAATGGGATCGATCCACCAAATCATCATGCAACAGTGAGGCATTGTGAATAAACTCTATAGTTTGGCTAAGCAAAAGAATTTGGCGCTCTTCCAAACCTAAATGCTTTGAAATACGCCGGATCAATTTTGAACGAAACCCTTTACCATGGGAGAAAAGGTCATCATAAAGAAGATTTAATTTTGGCAGATAGGATGGAAAATCTTTAGCATCATAAATTTTAACGTCAGCCATCGACCTGCCCTTCCCTCTCCTACAACCTAGACCAAGAACGTGTTTTAGCAGAATGACTATGCCTGTCAAGTTCCAATATACTGCAAAAAGGTAGGGGATTTTCAATATTTATAGGAGAGATTGTTTATTTTAGCTATAATTTTCATAGAGTTAGAGTTCAAAATTCATTGAACGAAATATATTTAGGAACGCTACATTCATGACAGATACCGATCAAGAAACGAATGATATCCCTCAGTCAATAGAGGAACTTGTGTTGTTACAAAGAAAGTTTCTACATGATGTCGCTTCACCGCTAATGATAGCAATGGGAATGACCGATTCCGCGATCAGTCAATTGACTGGCGAAGATCAAGAAAAGCTTAAAATGCGCCTAGAAAAGGCAAAAGTCGCCTTGCAAAGAATCGCCCTGATGATTAAGGAGAATCGCTCCACGCTTCATACAATGGGAGATGTTCATGGAAAAAAATAAGTTTCCCGTTCAGCATATTTTATTTGTCGATGATGAGGCCGACCTATTGGATCTACTTAAATTGCAATTCGAAATGGAGGGCTTTTCGGTTTCTACCGCCGTCAATGGGGCTGAGGCTTTAGAAGTGATGGTGGATCAACTTCCTCATGTCATTGTTTCTGATTTCAATATGCCGGTGATGAATGGCAAAGAGCTTCTTGCACAAGTAAAGTCTCAACATCCAAATATCCCATTTATTTTGTTTATCTCCGATGGCACTTTGTCGAAAGAAGAGGCCCTCAAATTAGGGTGTACCGAAGTTCTAGAAAAGCCCTTTGCACATGAAGACTTGCTAAGTGCCGTGCTGAGCAGCTTAGACCCTTCTTCCTTCAGCCACGTTGGCTAATCCGTTAGGTAATTTATGTCATTTTCCAAAGAGATATTCATTCACTTCGACGAAGGGGACCCTGCCGGAATCTTATTTTTTGGAAACATCTTTGCTTTCGCTCATAGAGCTATTGAAGAGATGCTTGCTGAATCGCAAGTCGGATGGAAAAAGTGGTTTGCGACTCCTGGATATGGCGCTCCACTGAGACATGTCGAAGCGGAATTTATAAACCCGCTGCTGCCAGGGCAAACTTACTCGGTAACTGTCGAAGTGATAAAAGTCGGAGCCTCCTCTGTCCAATTTGAAACGCTTTTTCATCAGGGACAGACTCCCTGCGCGAAAGTAAAAACATCGCACGTATTTGTAGGTATAGGAGCAAACAAAAAAATCTCCAAAAAAGAAATCCCGATTGAAATCAAAGAGTTTCTAATAAAGAAAGTAAAATCTCTTCCTTAAAATCTCTCTGGATGAGTTAATAGCCTATTTTTTCTTTTAATTTTGTGAATAGGACTTTCCCGAGAGTTGATTTTGGGAGAGATTTTACAAAATAGAAATTGCGAGGTCGTTCATATGGCAAGAGCCTTTCGTTCAGCGCCTGAGCTATCTCAAATCTTTTCGAAAAAGTCTCTGTCTCTAACACCAGTTCTAC
>JAGRAG010000370.1 GCA_020435025.1 Bdellovibrionales bacterium
ATATTCCAAATTAAGTGGAAAACAGTTTGTCTTTACAGATCACGTTAAAGGTAGAGTCACGATTGCTGCCCCCGGGAAGGTCCATCTGGATGAAGCGTTCAATCTTCTTTCCTTAGCTTTGGCTCATCAAGGATATGCTATTAGTGAACAAGGAAGTGTCAATGTCATTAGTACTGCAAGAAACTTACAGAGGTCCTTCATTCCCGTAGTTAGAAAGCTACCCAAATTGCAGCCCGAAAAAATGGTGACTTATGTGAGATCTCTAAAACATATTAAGGCAGAATCAATCAGTAAAAAAGTTCGTATGCTTTCTTCTCGAGACGGCGAAATGAGTATTGGTCCTCACAATGAGCTTATCTTTACGGATTGGATCTCCAATCTTCACCGAGTGGAGAATCTTCTTAAAGAACTCGATGAACCTCAGACTAAAAAATGAATGGGTTCCTGATGTTTGGCTAGCCCTCTGTCGACAGACAAGAACTAGCCGAGCTACGAGAGTTAAGGAAGGAGTTGAATCCCCCAAGTTTTCAAAATATTTTTTTCCGCTTTTTTGAGGTCAGGATAAGTCATCCCTTGTGCGCCGATGTACTCTCCAGTTTGTAAATTGACCGTGTCATTACGCCAACCATAAGGTTCCGGCCCTACGAATCTGCGTACAACAATACTGCCAGGAACAATCTCGGAACTGCGGTGGTAGGTGATAGCAAAATTCGTTCGTGAAGAGTCTTTTCTTTCTCGGTAAATACGAATCGATTCATGACCTTGGGGGTCTTCAATAAGCCTCCACATTAGCAAGTAATCTCCATAGTCTTTTGCCTGATAATATCCGCCGACTTCGTAGTCGGGCTTTAAAGTCTGTACGAACTGACGTAATTGATAGTATTCATAAAGCAAAACTTGTGATTTTTGGCTGTCACTCATCCCCCATGCCGAAGCGGAAAACGAAAGTGCGAGCATCAAAATGAGTAAGGTTTTCATAAATCCTCCAGGTATCGATGTAATTGAGAGAGAAGAATATGTTTAAACATCTCAGAAGAGCAAGTTTCCGTTGCAATTTCTTAATTTATAAAAAAATTCCGATGTTTAGAGCATTTCAGTTAAGTAAAACATTCAACTGATTATTCCCGAGCACCGGGTTACGGCTCACCGCTTTGAGTGGGCTGCTGTACTCATAGGCCCATTTGAGAAGAGTTCTTCCGCAATTGAGAGTGGTCGTTTTTAGTTAATATAAAATATTGACGCAATGACCAAACTGCAAAGAAGAGCCTAAGGCTCCGTTGTAAGTAGAGCCGAAGGGATGAAAGTTTTTCTGATTTAACTGAGTTTGCGAATGGGGAGTTTGTAGGCCGACACCTCAGAAGAGGTTCGGCCATAGTTTTGCGACAAGATGTTACGCGCGTTTTTTTTCTTTCTCTAAATCGTCCAGAGACACACTCAAAGAAGATGGTTTTTGGGGAGAGTCCGCATTGAGGGTCTCATCAAGATAATCTAAGAAGTTTTGCCACTTTTCTGAGTCATTAATGGACAAAATCTCAAGTCCCACTCGTGAATTGTGCAGTCGTCGCCCCTGAACTTCCAAAACAACTTCCTCGTGGGGTGACAACTTGACATGAAGAGATCCTTTAAAATTGGCTTCGAGAGATTGTTGAGGTGTAAATAGTTGTACACCCATAGAAGAAATATCTAATAGGCGCCCATCGATAGAAGTCCGATGATCTTCGGAAAGGATCTTGACTGGACAATATACGGGATAGCGTTGGTGATTTCGTTGTGTGAATTTAGGAAAAGGAATTACATTTTCGGTAACAAAAACGGGCCGGAAAGATTTATCAAAAAATATCCCGCACAATAACTGCCTTTCCCACAATTCTAATTTTTTTAATGAGTGAATACTTCTTGAAAAAACCTTTTTTAATAAATTGAGTTTAAAAGAAGGGTCAAAAGCTCTATAGTAGCGGCGCTCTGGAAACTTAAAAGAACTGTAGTCTTTGCTAAAAAGTATGTCGTATATAGTACGCTTCCCCTGACCTTTACCGACTTTATATTTACGAATGTGACGCGTGAATTCGTTTGCGGAGCTCAAGCGCACTTGCATTCCAAATGCGGGTGCATTTTTTACGGAATTATAGCTTTTAACTTCTTTTGAAATTGGCTGAAAATTAAATATTGCTTTGTAAAATATGCGCGCTCTTGGGTGAATGGCGATCACCAGATAGTCGACTCCTAAGAACTCATAAGCATACTGAAATAAAAAAGCGGTAAAAGGGAGAAGGATTATACCACGTTGTCGACGGTAGCCTTTTTTAATAGCCAAGGTAGAGATCTCAGCAATTCGATGACCTTCTGATCTCAAGTCATTAACGGACCACAAAGACTCTAAGGGAAATCCGAATGGGTTGTCACATATAATAGATATGGTTGCGACCACCTCACCATTAATTTTATAGTAGATGAGTGAGGTGGTTGGAAGTAAAGCATGTTTAGTCAAACGAATATTTTCTTCCTCGGCTTCGCAGAGACCGGACTGTTGATAAACCTCATAAATCAATTCATAACAGGCCAGAACATCATCGGGGTCTGTTGCCACCCCCATTTCAATCTCATCTTTGCTGTTCTGGGTAGGAGGCTGAAGTGAACGGCGTAGGAGGGTTTCAAGAATAAAATCCGGAGAGTGTTTCATTATTTTTTCTAAAAGAGCCATACTAATGGGACTCCTGGATGGGTTGACGTAAAGCTTTCATATCGTCTGGAATAGGAGAGGACTTTCCAAATCGCATCAAGATCACAGGATATTTCGAAGAATCTAAACTAAAATATTTTTGAAAAAACAAAGGTGCCAATTTTAGATAAGTTTTGCGATTTCTTGATGGAAGTTGTCTCAAGTGTGACGAATCCACTAAATGATGACAGTAGGGTAAAGTCGATGAAGTGTGCAATTGAACTCCGTAGTCTGACCCACATAGATAAGTCCACACTCTTAATAATGACCGACCGCAATTTATAAGATTCCTAGAGTCCATAGAACTCGTTGAGATCAGTAAGACCCCTGCTGAAGATCGAAATTTTTGTTTCGAAGACATTTCTGCCCCTTTGTGCCATCTTAAATGATAAAAAACATGAAAAAGAAAAGGGACTTTTGAAATGGCTTGAATGATTTTTGATTCGATGACACTGATTCCTAAATTCTTCCAAGGCAGTCCTCTTAATTGACGAGGTACAGAGTCAAAAGATATCCATTTTAAGATATCCATAAAGGCTTTTTTCCAATTAAACACAAGTGTTTCCGTCTGACTCAGATAAGGAAGCATACCTTCTTCAATTCTTTGGAATTGGATTCGACTGTTTGGAAAATTGAAATTTTGAGTCAGAGATTTTTGAAAACTGGCACTTAAATCCCCTTTATGAAAGGATCGACGGTCCGATTCTCTTTGGGAAAGCATAGAACAGAGGGGGTCTGGTTCCAGATCAGCACGATAGGAAAAAGAAAAGTTCCAATTTCCTGAAGCTGATGCAGTTTTCGAATCATACTCTATGGAAAAACCAAACTGAGAAGCCACAATGACCATTTGTTCAATAAGAGCTCCCAATGAGATATAGGTGGCCCAATCATTGAAATTCAGGGCATGACGACTGCGTTCTGAACAGACGCTCACGGACAGTGTATTATTGGATGTGACTTTGAAATCGAAGGGCTGGGCATTGTCCCCACTGGGATATTGGACCACTTCCTCAAAAAACTGCTTGGTTCTTTCTGGATCACCAAAAAAAAGGGTGCTACAGCCGTTTTCAATTGTGCTTTTTGCATAGGATGTCATTTTGCCCCTCCGCCGAGAATAAGAGAACGCAATTTTTAAGCCACTCACAATCAAAGTAAAGAGTCCTCATCCCCTCATCATTGTCTAACTTATGAATATCATTTGTCTCTATAAGGGACTCTTCTTTCTAAGTCCCTTAAATGAGTGGTTGTATCATCACTGACAAACATATAGACATTTTTTGAAAGTTATCGACTCATCTTGAGATTTTTTTTGGAGAAAGGACTTCTTATGTCGCAGATCCCAGCAGCAGAACGAAATAAATATCCCATTTGGGAGATCATGAAAAACTGGCTCAGTGATCCTTATCATGTATTTGAAATTGGGTCGGGACTCGGTTGGCACGCCCTTCAATACTGTCAATGGAACCCTCAGTTGATTTGGCAATGCAGTGAGCAGAAACAGCAACTGGAGGTTTTAAAAAAAAATGTTAAGGCTTTCCCATCTCCACAAATTTTGACTCCAATAGAATTCGATGTCGATACAGCACAACCTTACGAAACTTATGATTTGGTATTTACGGTGAATACCTTTCATATAATGCCTTTGGAGTCAGTGGAGCGAACTCTGTTTTTGGCGGGACAAATGACAAAGGCAGCAGGGCGCTTTTCTGTCTATGGTCCCTTTAAGTATCAAGGACAGTTTACCACATTAAGCAATGAAGAGTTCGACCGGTATTTAAAACAAGTGGATTCTCGGAGAGGTCTTCGCGATATTGAAACCATTTTAACAATGGCCAACTCACAAGGATTTAAACTGCTGGAGGATCATAAGATGCCTTCGAATAATCAGCTCCTAGAATTTATTAAAAAAGGCTAAAGATACCTTTAGCCTTTAAAATTAATACAGTGGAAAGTTTCCTGAGTTTTTCAAACTAAATCAGGAGTCCCTCCACCGTGCTTATACTTGGATTTTTCATAAGCACCACCCCCTTTCTTGCCCTGAGGCAACGTTAGGATACCTCTTCTTCACGAAAGGAACATCATTAAAATTTTAATTGTCTCCATAAGAAATGCTTACTTTATTTAAAATCTGAGCCTTTGGGGTTTGGCGATTTTATGGGTTGCAATGTATTGGTTTTTCTCATTCCTGCCTATTTGAGAACAAGCGACGATGGGATCATGAGTGTAAAGGATTTCCCATTGCTCTTTTTCCGCTCTCTCGTACATCGTCATTTTTTCATTGATGACCTGTTCAGGAAAGCGATCATACCCCATTGTGATAGGAAGGTGAACCCAAGCTGTGCCGGGAACGAGATCACCAGCAAAAAACAATTTGTTCTTTTCACCTTGAATCAATGTATGCATATGGCCCGGTGTGTGACCATGACTGTAAATAAATTCAATATGTTCAGGCCAGACAGGACTGGATGCCCCTTGTTTAACGATATGCAAACGCCCTGAGGCTTGTAGTTTATCCACGAGTCCAGGAATAAAAGAGGCCTGATCTCTGGGGTGGGGGTCAATGGCTCGTTTCCACGCTTCCTCGCTGACGACAAAACGGGCATTTTCAAAGACCAGTTCTTCATGACCCTGCTGAATTTCATCATAAGTGGGCAGAAGACCGCCAGCATGATCAAAGTGAAGATGGGAAAGGATCACCCACTGAATATCTTTTGGATCTTTATCTAAAGATGCTAAGTTTTCCAAAAGCTGGTGTTGATTGGGTGTTTGAACACCAAAGCGGTCGACAAGTTTAGGTTCAAAAAAAGCACCGATGCCTGTCTCCAATAAAATATTTTCGTTGTCGTTTTCGATTAAAAATGTACGACAGGCCAAATTGATTCTGCCTTTTTCATCAGGGGTCGACCACTTTTCCCATAATGCCCGCGGAACATTTCCAAACATGGCTCCACCATCCAATTTCTGACTGTTCCCTAAAACCTCTGAAAACTTCGACATGTTTGACTCCTCGATACAAGCTATTTATCTCTTTTCTATGTTCTGGTCACTGACCAACGCTCTGAGAAATGAATACCTTTGACTGAAATTGGATGACCCTAAACCCGTGGCACTTATATTGGGAAACAGACCCTTCCCATAATTCTCCTGTTTTTAGATTTTCGTTTCAAGCTGAGACGTTATTTATAAAACTCCTTCCCTTGCCTACTTCACGCGCAGTTCCGCAGCTGCGGTGCGGACATTTA
>JAGRAG010000371.1 GCA_020435025.1 Bdellovibrionales bacterium
TGTATTTTTTAATATTATAAAGATCATTTTTAGATAGAACTAAACGTAATGAATTACGAGAGTGATCCCAGGTGCATTTTTCCGAAGTTTCCCAAAGCCAATCCTTTCGAAAACACCAACCTCTTTCCAATGCAAATATAGTATAATCTAAAAAACTGTGCAGAGCCGCTTTTTCAAGGTATGACTCTTCAGTGTCTTGATCTATCACAAAGAATGACTTCAGATCCTCTCTAAATATTTGCGCTATATAAACAAAGCCAAAAAGCACAAACAAAAAGAAACTAAAAGCAGCTAATCTACGACGACTCATTCAGTATCCAAGTACAAACAATTATTTATCTTAGTTTATCACTAATTTTTACCGTCGACACCACGACTTCAGTCTTGGAATTGCAGAGACCCTTGATCGCCGAGTAGCCCTTGAGCTTCTTCGTAGAATTCTTGACTCGGTTGAATGCCCTTAGGTTCAATAACAGTCAGTTGAACAACCTTTTTAAGACTCCCTAAAGAAACCTCTATTTTTACTGGAGCCTCACCTGGATACTTTTCAAACAAAGATTTTAGACGTGGCAGAGCTTCTTCTTTTAGGTTTTCCGAAACAGAAAATGTGACGGCCTTTGAATTTGTAAAAAGATCCTTTAATGGTCTTATCTGATCGACAAGAATCTTTAACTGCTCTTCATCTTTTTCCAGAACCCCGCCTACAATGACTGCACCATCTCCCTTGAGATCCATTTCCACTTCTTGAAAGACGTCAGGAAAGACGATCAACTCAATAGAACCTGCCATGTCATCCAATGCTGCAAAGGCCATTCGGGTTCCTTTTTTTGTAATGATCTCTCGCAATCCTGAAACCAGTCCCAAAACTCTGACTGTGCTTTTAGCTTTTGCTTCTTTGAGGCTTAATATATCTCCCGTCGTCCATTTTCTCGTGATCTCAAGCATTCCTTCCAAAGGGTGTTCACTTAAATAAAAGCCTAAAACTTCTTTTTCATTTGCCAAACGCTCCGTCCGACTCCAAGGCTCTACTGGCTCAATTCGAACTTTTTCCTGTTCTTGAATCTCTTCATCTAGGGCAAATAGGCTTCCTTGGCCCAACTCTCGATCTTTTCTTACCTGATCCGCACGATCTATAAACTTCCCGTAACCTGCCATTAATTCCGCACGATTAAAACCAAACGAATCGAAAGCTCCTGCTTTAATCAAGCACTCGACTGTTTTCTTGTTAACTCGACGTAAATCAACCGACGTGAAAAATTGTTCTAAAGACTCAAATTTCCCATTTTCACACTCTTTCCGAGCTTCTAAAATCGCTTCAACGGCAGCTCTACCTACACCCTTAATTGCTCCTAATGAGAAAAAAATGGTATCTCCATTAACACCAAACTTATAGTCAGAAAAATTAATGTGCGGCGATCGCACATCAATATTATGCCGTTGAGCATCCTTTACGTATTTTACAATTTTGTCCGTATCGCTCATCTCCGTTCCGAGAAGAGCCGCAAAAAATTCCACAGGATAGTAGTGTTTTAGCCAGGCCGTTTGCGCTGTAACCACACAGTAGGCCGCAGCATGAGATTTATTAAATCCATACTTTGCGAACTCTGCCATCATCTCAAAAAGCTCTTCCGCTTTTTTAGAATCATATTTATTTTCGGCAGCGCCCTCTAAAAATCGCTTTTTTTGTTTCGCCATTTCTTCAGGAATCTTTTTACCCATTGCCCTACGAAGCATATCTGCTTCTCCAAGTGAGTAATTGGCGATTTTCGCGGCAATGAGCTGCACATGTTCTTGATAAACAACAATTCCAAAGGTCTCTTTTAAAATAGGAACCAGTTCTTCAAAAAGATACTCAACTTTTTTGGTCCCATGCTTACGCTCCAAATAATCAGGAATCATCGCCATCGGACCAGGACGATACAGAGCCGTTGCCGCCACGATATCTTCGAACTGATCCGGCTTCGCCTTTTGAATCATTCCCGTAATACCATCTCCCTCAAACTGAAAGATTCCGTTCGTGTCACCTTTCTGCATTAGCGCATAAATTCCGGGATCATCGATTGAGATGTCTTTGGTCGTGATCTCCTTACCGCGGTTTTCTTTAATCAACCGCAAAGCATCATTAATGTGAGTCAGCGTTTTTAGCCCTAAAAAGTCAAATTTTATCAGACCGATTTTCTCAGCATGTTTCATATCATACTGAACAACATTTTCGCCCTGAGCCCCTCTGTAAAGAGGACTCAAATTCACAAGGTCGGTATCACCAATTACAACTCCCGCCGCATGAATCCCTGCATGTCGGACAAGGCCCTCTACCTTTCTGGCCAAATCCATCAAGGTCTGAATCTTAGGATCGACTTCCATCATCTCCTTAATTCTCGGCTCCATTTCAATCGCTTCGTCAATGGTGATTCCCAAAACATCAGGCATAAGCTTTGAAACAACATCCACTTCGCCGTAGGTCATCCCCATAACTCGACCCACATCTCGAATCGCAGCTCGAGCTTGTAACTTTCCGTAGGTGATGATTTGCGAAACGGCTTGAGGTGTGTACTTTTCTGTGACGTACTCAATAACCCTTTGCCGACCTTCCTGGCAAAAATCAATATCGAAATCCGGCATAGAAACACGTTCCGGATTTAAAAACCGCTCAAAGATCAAATTGTAAGGAATGGGGTCTAAGTCCGTTATAAAAAGACAATAAGCCACTAAAGAACCTGCTCCTGACCCTCGCCCTGGACCTACAGGAATCCCATGGCTTTTCGACCAACCAATAAAGTCTTGGACAATTAAAAAATAACCATTAAAGCCCATGCCATCGATCACATCGAGTTCAAACTGCAACCGCTCTTTATAAATAGGAACCATTTCTTCGGAAATGATTTTTCCAATACGCTTCAGCTCGGCAAACCTCTGTTCCAATCCTTCAAAGGCAATGCGTGCAATTTCTTCTTTGAGCGTCAAATTCTCTCGAGTGGGAAAGATCGGAAGATGATAGATTTGCTTTCCTTGATCATCTTTTAATTTAAACGTTATGTTACATTTAGCTGTGATGACTTGTGTATTTTCTATCGCTTCCGGCAAGTCACTAAAAAGATGGATCATCTCTTCGGCCGAACGAAAGTAGAACTTGTCACTCCCTAATCGGAAACGATTTTCATCCTGCAGTGTCTTATTCGATCCAATACAGACTAAAACTTCTTGGGCTATTTGATCATCTCTATGAAAATAATGAACATTATTTGTAGCCACCAAGGGGATATCTAATTCCTTTCCTAAACGAATAAGAAAAGGTTCTAAAGTACGCCACTGAGGAATTCCTGTACGGTTGAGTTCTAAATAGAAGTCATCACCATAAATGTTTTTTAATTTTTGGGCGGCATCCGTTGCCTCTTGCTCTCCCAGATTTAAAAAATTCCAAGCGACTTCGCCCATAACATCTCCAGACAGAGCCACCAGACCCTCACTGGTTTGTTCAAGCACTTCATAATCTATCCGAGGAACATAATAAAATCCTTCATGATAGCCAATGGTACTGATCTTACAAAGGTTCTGATACCCTTTCCAATTTTTTGCGAGCAACACCAACTTTCTATTGGGTCTTCTTTGGTCACGATCTTGATTTTTATCAAGTCGAGACTCAGGAGCAATGTACACCTCTAAGCCAAGTATTGGCTTAACTCCCATATCTAAACAAGTAAAGTAGTGTTGAACGGCCCCAAACATGTTTCCATTATCAGTCAAAGCCAAAGCCGGCATTCCCTCAGCTGCCGCCTTCTTTGCCATATCTTTTATTCTTGCTGACGACATCAACAAGGAGTACTCAGAATGTACATGCAAATGGGTAAACTTCACTGACCATTTTCTCCTATAAGACTCATTTTTTTCTTACCACCCTACTGACTTAGTTATCAAAATAGGAAAAATTCTTAACCAAAATTTTCCAATTCACTTTCTAAAAACTAGAAAATCACTCCCATTCGATCGTTCCCGGTGGTTTACTAGTCACATCATAAACCACTCGATTCACCCCTTTAACCTCATTGGTGATTTTATTGGAAATCTTCCTCATAAATTCCTGTGGAAAATCAAACCAATCCGCAGTCATCCCGTCTTTTGAGGTGACCGCTCTTAGGGCCACCACCTGGTCATAAGTTCTCCCATCCCCCTGAACACCCACAGACCGAATCGGTAATAAAACACAAAAAGCCTGCCAAATTTTTTCATAGAGCCCATGATCTCGCAAACCTTGAATGTAAATATTGTCGGCCTCACGCAGAATATCAAGAGTCGCCCGATCTACCGCGCCTAAAACGCGGATAGCCAATCCCGGTCCTGGAAAAGGATGACGCCACAAAGCATTTTTAGGAATGCCGAGTTGCTCCCCTAAAGCGCGCACCTCATCTTTAAAAAGCTCTCGCAAGGGCTCAACAAGTTTCAATCCTAAGTCTTTTGGGAGCCCACCGACATTGTGATGGGATTTAATTGTC
>JAGRAG010000372.1 GCA_020435025.1 Bdellovibrionales bacterium
AACAATACAAACTGGAATAGCAATAGAAGTGCCAATAATTTTGATTCATGGAGAACCAATTTTTTACCAGGATCTCATTACAAGAATATGTGGATCTAAGAAATTGAAAAGCTTTGAATCCGCCCTATTTACCTACGGTAATTTTATTAAACAAACTTAAGATTCTCCCTTTCCTTGTGAACGAAAGTTCAGATCACAAGGAACGGGTGAGGCTTAAACTAATTTTTCGCTTGAATTTTTTTTAGAGTGTATATGATTTCCCAGAATGGCAAAATCTTTTGGACATCCACAAATTTAAAACTCATGAAAATCACTCCCCCCTCTCCGGAGACCTTTTCATTTACCAAGCCCTTTTCGGCCAAGTTGTCGGCATCATTTACGGAAACCACATATCCTAGATCTTTCATAGAATCGTTTTGCATATTCGTTAGATTAAGGTTCACTTCTCCTTTTTCATCAGGTTCTATTTTTGAACCGTAATGAACTAAAGCTCTCAGTACAGGCAATTCCTTTTCTTCTACTTCAATCTTTTTTGAGGCATCCTTAAAAATCCAGTCGTTATACCAATCGACAAACTGTGTGAGCTGTTTGTGGTTTTTAATCACGATCTTTTGTTTGCCCTCTCCAATTTCCTCATAAATCATATGCCCCAATCCACTGAGCACTTCCATGAGCTTCTGCATTTTATAGGTTGGTTGCTGAAAGATCTGAATTGTATAGTTTCTCAAAAGTCCTGATGGCAGTAAGAGTCCCTCATCCGTATCTTCACCACACTTAAATCCAACAAGGCTTAAAATAGCACATAGTCGTGTGATCGTGTGAGGTGGGAACATCTCTTCTTCCGCCGAAGAAGCCTGTTCTAAATTCTTAATTCGTTGGTTGGCATTCCGCAAATGAGAGTTGACCGTTTTCACCATCGCTTTAAGCCACTCAGGAAATGTCTTAAACTGAGCGTGTAGAGCCACAAAAGGAAGAGCGATAACAACGGAGTCCAACATCGCTTTGGCTCCGGCACTTCGAGGCTTGTTGTCGAAAAATGCCATTTCTCCTAGCATCTCGCCAGCAACAAGTTCAGCAAGCACAATCTCTTTGGTTCCTTTGGCTTTTGTAATAGCGATTCGTCCGCTTTTGATCACGTACATAGCATCTGAAGGGGCCCCTTCTCGAAAGAGAATCTCACCTTTTTTTAACTCGCGAACTCCACCAGACAAATGCACTCCTTACCCAAACCGGGCATCCACCAAGGGCAATGACACAGTTTATTATGACTTATACACCCATCAATAGGTACTGCTCTTTAGTCTGTTTCAGAAAGTTATTTCAAACTAGATTCCTAGTTGTTTTCAGGGTTTCTCTATAGTCTATGCCAGCCACTACTTTCCCATCAATTTCCGGAAGGCAATTCTTGGTTCACCAAACGATAACCCACACCGCGAACGGTCTCAATCAATCCTTCGCCCAACTTTTGTCGAAGTTGAAGAACGTGAGTGTCCACAGTTCGAGTGGTCGGAAAGTTTTCAAAGCCCCAAACCTTATTTAGAATTTCTTCCCTAGAAAAGGCTCGATTCGGGGAGTCTGCAAGAAGAGTTAAGAGATCAAACTCCATTTTTGTCATCTCAATGTTTCGCTCTCCTATCTTAACTCGTCTTTCTGATAGAGAAATAAAGATATTTCCAATCTGTATCATCTCTTTTTCATCATACGTTTGTATCTTCTTGCCACTGTCTCTAAGTTGAACTCGAATCCGCGCCATTAACTCCCTAGGTTCAAATGGTTTCGTTAGATAGTCGTTGGCTCCACTTTCTAACCCAACAACTTTATCAATCAACTCTGTTCTTGCCGTAAGCACAATCACCGGAACTAAATTATTCTCTAATCGCAAAACTTTTAAAAAATCAATTCCTTGGCCATCTGGAAGATTCCAATCCAAAATGACGACATCCCAATTCTCACCTTTTACTTCCTTTGCGGCCATTAAAGTTTTACACAAATTCACTTCATAGCCTTCTTGTTCTAATAAACTTAGTAAGGAGGGCCCTAAAGTCACGTCATCTTCAACTAAAAGAATTTTTGTCATATCACTACATCCTTTAAAGAAAGTGTAAATCGAGTTGGGTTTTTGTGTATCTTCATCTGTCCTCCCAACTCTTCAATAATTGTTTTCACTAAATAAAGCCCTAGGCCACTCCCCTTACTTTGACCACCTTTAAAAAAAGCTTGAGTGAGCTTGTCAATATCTGCGGTCTCAAGATGCCCCTGATCTTCTACGTAGATATTAAGTTGCCTTCCCACTCGGAACCATGAAAGCTTCACCTCTCCTTGCCCATGAGACAAAGCATTTTCTAAAAGATTTTTAATACAGATCCCCAGCCAGTAAACATCAAACCGCACGGAAAAGTCCTCTTCTGGCTCCTCTAAATGAATAGCACTATCATAGGGATCTGCCAGGCCAAGCATATAATCACGCATCGAGGGAATCTGCTCAGGCTCCACACGAAACATCCCTTGACTCTTTTCAATAGTAAGGTACTTACGACTATTTTCCGTCAGCCTTTGAAGTCGATAAACATCGGCTGAGAGCCTCAAAAAAGCTTCCTCATCTCTTTCCGTCAACTGAGACTCGCCTTTTTTTAACTGTTCTAACTGAACCAACATACCCGCAATAGGCGTACGCAGTTCATGACTTAAAACTCTTAATATAAGACTGCGAATGGCATCCGTTTTTCGCTGCATTTTAATACGATTGAATAAAACGGCCATAACAATCACAATCAGAATCAAAGAAGAAATAAAAATAACATACGAAGACCTCGTTGCTCTTTGAAACGCATGTTTTGCACTATAGCCCCAGCACACCATAGACTCTCTAGCCCCACACTCCTTTCCGGGAGCATAAGCCGAGACTCTGTAATTTGTCTTTCGCAAAAGGTAATCAACGTCTTTTCTTAAATACACACGATAGTGTCCACTCCCTCCAAATCTTGGAAAACCTACCTGGGTAAGAAACAAACTATCTGATAAGATAAGACTCTCCCCTTCAATCACGCCTCGAAGCGCCTCATCATTAAGGTCTGAAAGATACAAAAAAGGACTTGGCAAATGCTCGGTTTCCTCTTTAATCAGAGCCAACTCATGGATATGAACATAAGAAAGATTTTGATAGATCCACGTCCGCTCCCGAAAAAGCGAATAGGGTGACTGCATTGCTAAAAACACATAGCTAAATCCAGAAGGCGATAGATAAGGAGGGGTAAGAAAGAAATGGCTTGGTAAAGTCTTCCTCCAACCACAACGAAAAGCCGTCCAAACTTTTTCTTTAGGAGCGAGAGACTCGTATTGTTCTTTCTGTTCTCTACAGCTTTTTTGTTTGGCTAAAAAAGAAAGTTTGTTGAATTTGTATCCACTGTGGAGGGGCGAGCTTTCTAAATTCAACAATCTCTGTTTGGCCGGGCGATCATAAATGGCTAGCAAATCGACGATGGCTACCGGAGAGAGTCGAACCAAAACGGCGTTCTTAACTCGATTCACATCTTCAATATCGGGAGTCATCGACAAAGTCGGTGACTGAAGATAAAACGTATAATATCCCGCACCAAACGCTATCAAGATCGCCGTGAAAATTAAAACAAAATAGGCCCGCAACGCAAACTCCTCTTTGAAACACTATCTTGAAAAAGACTAGGAATTGTCAAAGGAGTGTCAGATTTTATACGAAGGTGGTAAAAAGTCTCCAATATTCAAACCAATTCTGCATAGTCTTACAACAGTCGATCATTCTTTGGTCAGATTCACCTAAAATGCGTATTAATTGTTTAATTTTTAGCTTTATAAATTATGTATAACTTATTGTTTTAGTTAATCTTATCCATTATCCTAATATGAGACAAAGAATTCCCTAAAACAGACCGAAGGCACTCGACTTGCTTTCTCTACTAACCGAAACGTAGGTGTAATTGGGGGACCATGGCATAATGGAATTACAAAAAAATGCGGTCATTTTGCTAGTTGCCTTGGTTGTTATTTTAACGACGTTTCAAAATTGTTCTAACGTTAATCTAGCACCTATTGAGCAGTCCGTATTGGTTCAGGCCAATAATCAATTCTGTCTTAAGCCACCAACAGGAAAGATACGCTATAATAATGTTCTCTTTGTCATAGATAGATCGGGAAGCAATGCTCCACATGACGTCAATTTAGTATCTGACCCAGGAAATGATCCTGATGAATTCCTTCGAGGAACCGCAATTGAAGAATACTTCAACAGACACAAAAATGATCCTTATTACCGATGGGGATTTATCTTTTATAGTGGACAACAAATTTCATCTTATATCAATCAAGGCAACGATCGTGTTCCTACATTTGAAAATTCCGCCGTTATGGAGCAAGCTATTTCAGATTTTTATGCCGATTCCGATGTCTCTGGCTCTTTTGGGACAGACTACACGGCGTCACTGGCCCTTGTAGAAAATGCGATTCAGAATGATCTCGCATTGAACGCCGACAAAACCGAAGAAGAACATATCTACACCGTGCTTTTCGCCTCAGATGGCTACCCCATTGAAAATGGAAGCCAGAAACCAATCACTAGCATGGAAGATCCTCGTATTAAGAAAATAAAAACTATTGTTGCATTACCCGCTCGCCACATTTCTTTAAGCACCGTCTACTATGCGCGCCCCGATTACCCTATAGATCCGACTGCCGCTGTTCGAGGTTTAAAATACATGGCAGAGGCGGGAAAAGGAAGTTTTTCTGATGTAAGAGAAACTGGACGCATCAGTTTTGGTGATGTACTCGTTGGGGTTCGTCCCGAAGCTTGGCGTATAAAAAGAATGCGTTTAGTCGTTTTCAATCTCAACTCAGCAGCCTGCGAGAGCGGTGAGATAGGAACAGACTCGGATTCTGATGGTATTTGTGATGAAGATGAAATCGCTTATAATAATCGCGCCTACTACCGATCTGTCTTAGGAGACAGACGATTTGACCCACAAAACCGCAACAGCATTGATGAAAACTACGGAGATTCTTTTTACTGGAAGTTTTCCCTACTTCCAACAGGAGCCGGGCTTGAAGAGTGCTCTCCGGATCTAAGAGACGATGACAAGGATTTTGACTTCCTGAACTCATGTGAAGAAGGGATGCTCCACGATCAAGCAGCCAATGGTCCACACGCCGACTGGAAAATACCTAATAATGCCGCAAATCCCCTGAACCCAGATTCCGATGGAGATGCCTTCTTAGATTGGATCGAATTTTCATGGTTTCGTTTAGATTCAGCTTTCTCTGCACCAGTCAATTACACAAATATTGCCGATCACTATTCCACATCCGTAACTGGTGAAATCCTCATGGCTGAACATCGACATCTCATCTATCCAGATCAATTCAAACACTCTAGTTATGACACACGACTTCGATTCACCGGACTGAATAAAGAGGGGGAAAATTGTTACTCGTTTAATCAAGACCAGCTCGAACTCTACCCAACAAAAGAGCTTTTACAAAAAAGCCAAGCAGGAGGTTATGACGCACTCACTCACAAAGCAGGAGAAAACCTAATCCTCATGTATTTTATTGCCACGCCTGAGCAGTCTCCCAATTCCGCTGGGGTTCTTTATCACACCATTCGAAAAGTCGACTATGGATCTCCACCGTTTGGCCACAATGGACCCCTAGAAATCAAGCCAAACCTCTCAGGATTTTCCCAATACACCATACCAGAAATCTACGACAGCGAGGAGTCTGAGTGATCAATGATCCCTCACTGTTGAACAAAATTTGTCGCGCACTCTTATGATTTTAAAATAAGATAGGCAAACCCACTTTTAGGCATTTAAATTACATTTTTATAATGTATTCTCGCGCTAAATTGGCAGAGTTTTTGTATATTCTGAGATATGGACCGAATCACGTCATATGCTCTCATTTTTGCGATCAACCTCTCCGCCGCCTTCCCACTATCTGCTGGTCCTTTTGAGGGCAAGGACCTTTCCTACCCGCCTGCCGAAAGAAGTTTTGTTACCCCCAACGAACAAAACCCACAACAAGCACAGCAACTTCTAAAAAAGGCGACAGCCGGTGTTTATGTGTCCGTGGGAACCGAGAGAGGTCTTTTGGGTTTTGCTATGGCTCAAAATGCGACTCATCTATTATTAGTTGATCGCGATCGTCATGTGGTGGATTACAATCGACTTAACGTGGTTTTGATAAAAGCTTCTCGATCCTCTAGAGATCTATTTTGGCTTCGCACCCAAGCAAGTTGGGCTGACTGGAAGCACCGAATTTCTGAAACACCCGACATTTCCTCCAAAGAAGCGAAGCTTATTAACAAAAAAAACTATCAGGC
>JAGRAG010000373.1 GCA_020435025.1 Bdellovibrionales bacterium
CGGAAATTTAACCGGGAACCTTTTCTCGCGTCTCGGAAATTTAACCGGGAACCTTTTCTCAACCGGGAACCTTTTTTCCATAGGTTGAAAGTCGAGCTAAATGTTCCTCTTCCCACCAGAGGTTAGAAAATTCTAGTAGTTCATTACCTTGGAATAGCAAGTTTTTGTATGCTTGTCGGGGGCCTTTCGGAAATGATTTTTGAGACTCTAATAACCACAGCGCTTTTGCGACTAAGGTTTCAGGTGATGCAATTTCGTCTACCCATCCATAGTCTCGAGCCTGTAAAGCACCGACCGTTTGTGCCGAAAGAGCCGCTTTGTGCAAAGAGTAACGAGTCAGTTTCTGTTGCCATCTTTCCCAGCCGCCCCATCCAAAAGTTAAACCCACTCTTCGCTGCCAAAATCCAAAGAGGCTATGAGGAGACGAGAGAACGTAGTCGAACGCACTTAATAGCTCCATTCCGCCACCAATACAGAGACCGTTGACACAAGCTACTTTAAGTACTGGGATTTGATAAAACTCATTTAAAATATTTTGAATCTGTCGGTTGACCTCTAAACCTTCACTTTTTTGTGAAAGCTTGGCGTAGTCTTTGAGATTGCCTCCAGAGCAGAAAAATCCGGGAAGGGCACTAGAGAAGATAATTCCAACTAACTCCTCAATTTGCCAACTCTCCATAGCATTTTTGAGTTGACGAGCCTCGTTGAGGCCAAAGGCGTTACCGCCAGCAGGGTGGTTTAGTTGAATCTGTACGATGTCACCATGTTGAATATCTAAGGCCAATTTTTAGGATCCTTTTATTGAAAGTCGCAAAGGCTACAGTAAAAAGGAATGGCCTAAAAAGTCAAACCTTAGGAGATGAATCGAAGACCCACTCCATATCTTCCGGAATAGGCTCCTTCTCTCGTTTTCCACACAACTTTTGCAGGAAGCGATCGCTCTTTTCTAACTTCTTGTAGATGGACGCGAATTTTTACAACTTCACCGATGGGCAAATCGAAATCCTTATCATATTCACAATAGGCACCTCCCTTTGAAAGGTTGTACATATTGCTCATGGTGTAAGCGCCAGATTGGGCGACTTCCATAATAGTTAATTGATTAGTAGAAAAACGATAGTGAAGTTGTTGGGGAACGGATCGCGCGATCAATAGTTTTTTAGAGACGCCAACGATCATTCGGTCCTCAATTGGTTTAATGGCAAAGTGAATTCGATCTCTTTCGTCTTCTTCTTGTTTCCTTCTTGCGAATTTTTCAGGAAGGGTGTTTGGCAGAATGAGTATAGGACGAAAATACCCACTACTTCTTAGGTCTTGGATTAAGTTATGTTGAGAAAACCCATATTGAGAGCACTCGATAACGGTGAGGGTAATTACATTTCGAGAAATCAATCGTTCTACGCTTCGGTTGTCAAAAGAGTGGAAAATCGGAAAAGGAAGGTGTTTTTCATAAATTTCTCTTAATCTCTGTGACTCTTCTAGGGATTCACAATGTAATAGGATTTTGTTCACACGGCGCTCCTTCTTGAAACCTTTATCTGATCTACTTTTCGGAGGAAATTTGGTGAAACTCAACCTTTTGCCTAGTAATTTCAAATAATTCCATTTGAGCTGTTTAGTTTTTAGCCACTTTTTTTAAGATTGAAGAATTGGGCTTTAAGACATGTCATTTAACAGTTGTTGTGTATAGTGTTTCTAGCAAAATGGAGCTTTTAAGCTTGGAGGGACCGTGACTATTTTTTCCAAGATCATTAATAAAGAAATCCCAGCGGATATCGTATATGAAGACGAGCTATGTTTGGCCTTTAGAGACATTTCGCCAGTAGCTCCGACGCATATTTTAGTAATACCCAAAAAGCCAATTCGTTCTATGGCAGAAGTGGAAAGGGAAGATAAAGAATTAGTGGGCCATCTTATGTATACAGCTGCAAGAATCGCCAAAGATGTTGGCGTTTCAGAAGCTGGATATCGGCTTGTTGCAAACACTAATGATGAGGGTGGGCAATCCGTTCCGCATCTACATATTCATATACTTGGGGGAAGAAGCATGACGTGGCCACCCGGTTAAAACCGAAAATCACGAACCACTCGACACTGTCTTACGTAAAAATCTCTCTGGGCGGCATCCGAATAAAGGTAGGCTCCCTGGCAAATTTGTATGTCGGTGGTAAGGTAAGAGACCCTGTCAGTCAAAATCATTTCGAAGTTGGTCTTGTCCCAATTGTTTCCACTCCATTCAACAAGATCAAAATTTATTTGAGTTACTTCAAACTGACAGTTCGGAATGTTTAGGCAATTAGGAGCTTCACGAACATTTTTAGGTGGAGACATTAAAAGAGTTTTAATTTTTAAATTATGAAAAGTGATTTTGTTGTCTGATAGGGGATGGACTAAATTGTCGGTGCTTTTATTCGACAGAAGCAGTTGAACCTCTGAAGGCGAGTAGAATTGGGAGACAGACTTTGTTTGCAGCAATTCTGAAACGGTTTGAGGATCTGATTTTGGAATATAAATGGGATCGAGTTCTGTTTTTACGATATCAGGTTTGCCCTCCATACCGTCCGGATAGGTGATTTCCGTTTTTGTTAATACGATTTTTATTTCTTCCTCTGACTCTGTTCGGTGGTAGACGTTGTAAATCTCATCAAGCACGACCTCAGGCCCACCCATTTCTACTTTCTGACTGGTCTCAAAGTGGACAGCGTCATTCTCTTTCACTTCCAAAATATTTCTGTTCCCTCGGGCCTGATCAATTGCGGCAATAACAGATTCTCGAGAAAACTCTGGTCCGACATCTCCCTTTTCTTCTTTTAATTCATCCGAACAACCGAAAACCAGAAGAGTAACGGTGACTGTTGAAACGAAGAATAAACTAAGAACATGAGAGATTTTTTTCATATAGAGTCCCAGCCCCATATCCACATTGGAATAGGAAATAATTGCGAGAGTACTTTTTTGGTGTGTTCATCAAAATTGTAGATATCCTGGCTTTGATAGGGTCCAAAGAGCAATCGGATCAGATCGCTAGCCTGGTCGGTTCGGTAGAGTTTGTTTTGGCCATCACCAAAGCAATAAGATTTCCCTTGCTGCTCCATTACAAAGTTATCAAACCCTAAAGAGCGTGCGTATCGCTTTATTTTAAAAAAGAGATTGCGTGTATCTAAAAGCTGGATCATTCCTAAGTAGCCATTATTCACAAAAGCCCCAGCATCTTTACACTGGCGAATTAAATTTTCCGAATGCCCTGGTGAAATGACCGTTATGTTTCTTCTTTGCGATGTTTGGATGTGTTTAAAAAGAGCCATCAATTCGGTGACCCCACCTCCCCATTCATGGATGTACCCAGATAGATCAGCACCTTTGCCTTCTACGGCATAGGCGAGAAGTTTATTGTTGGCATCCCATGCCGTATAGACTTTCATGTTAGGTATTTTTAAATAGGCGCTCATATCATGGATATTACGAATCGTTCCCACTCGATGGTTGTTGTATAGTGAGAGCAAGCTTTCTGCGGAAACTTTTGAGGTGCATTCGATTCGCATCAAAGGAGTCGGCGGATGGAAATTGTCATTTAGGGTTAAACTGACTTCAGAACCAGCGAGCTCAAATCCGATTTTTCGATAAAAATCATATAAGTCTGTCCACAAGATAGCAAAATCACAACCGTGCTTTTTGGCGGCCTCTAAAGAAGAAGCAAGAACCTCTCGGCTATACCCCTTGTTTCGATACATAGGGTTTGTAACGACACTTCCAATCGCGGCAACTTTAAATATACCAATGGGGGTTTTAGTAATTAAGTATTTAGAAACGGCATGAGATAATATTTCGTTGTTTTGCTCATCTTCGACAAATCGAATGTTTCCTCTGTTGGCTTCTGAAAAAACCAGCGGGTATTCATCTTTGATTGACCAAGTGGCTGTCGGGCGCAATTGTTGATCGAGAAATTCAATAACTTGGTCAAGCTTTTCACGAGATGGGGGTTTTGGCATGCTCATGAGAACTCCTCTGTTATCTTTATTATAGAAGATCCAGTTTAAGATTTCTCAAGTTGCAGTGAATTTCCGGTCTTTTTACGGGGAAATGTTAGGAATTGTCAGACGAAGATAGACAATTTCCCGACCTTGGGTTAGTGGTAAAGCCTTTGTATTTAAAGAATTGTTATTAGATTTTGCAGTTATTAGGAATATTTACAGCTAATGAAGTCTCAAAAAAGTAAAGTTCGAAAAAACGAATCTGTTGCTAAAAAAAAAGAGCGGCTCGCTCGAATTATTAAGTTGTTCCAAAAATATTATCCTGATGTCAAATGTGCGTTGAATTATACAACTCCTGAAGAGCTTCTTGTTGCAACTATTTTAAGTGCTCAGTGTACCGACGCGCGCGTCAATATTGTTACAGAAACCCTTTTTAAGGAGTGTCCTGTTCCTGAAGGCTTGGCAAGGGCTTCCATAGCTAAAATAGAAAAGCTGATTCATTCGACAGGGTTTTATAAAAATAAAGCTAAAAACTTGAAAAGCTGCTGTTTAGATCTCGTTGAAAAGTATGGTGGCAAAGTTCCTCGTGATTTGAACAAGCTAACGGAACTGGGTGGAGTGGGCCGAAAAACGGCTAATGTTGTGTTAGGAAATGCCTTTGGTATTGCCTCAGGCGTCGTCGTGGATACTCATGTCACGCGTCTGAGTAATCGACTGGGGTTGGTGCAGGGGCGCAATGCCGTACAATTAGAGCGCGAACTCAATGAATTAGTAGAAAAGAAACACTGGATTAATTTTTCTCATTGGTTAATCACTCATGGTCGATCTACCTGTGGTGCTCGATCTCCCAAATGTGAGGTGTGTTTTTTAGAAGATTTGTGTCCTAAAGTGTTGTAGTGTAATACGAATGAGCTTTAAAAAATGTGGAGTCATCTGCTTTTGAATAAAGCGAAATGAGTCTTATTTTTGGGATTTAAAGTTTTTCTTTTGGTGATCAAAGCTTGTTAACAGTGGCTTTGTGGAATCGCCGAATGTTGTAGAGGTCTGAAAGTTGTTGGTATCGTTTTTTGAAAGTATCAAATATGTTGGGCATTTAGCTCCAGTTGCTTTTTTAAGAATTTTTTTAGGGTATCATTTTTTTAATTCAGCTTTAGAGCGTATGAACGGCGGGTTCTTAGATGAACCTCGTTTGGCCGCAGTGATTAGTGAATGGCTGCCTCGTTCTCAAGGTGCAGAGTGGTATGTATACCTCCTGGAAAATTGGGTGATTCCGAGATGGCAATTATTCGCCTATCTGATTACTTATTGTGAGTTTATAGTAGGAGTCAGTTTTATTATTGGATTTTGTGTTCGTCCCATTGCCTTACTTGGAATTTTGATCTGTGTGAATTTCATTTATGGAATGGGAGGAGATTTTGTCCTCAATCAGGTGTTTATAGCAATTTTTATTACAATAGCATGGCTTGGTGGAGGAAGAAGTGTGGGCTTTGATTACTTTTTCTATAAACGCCAGCGTGGTATTTGGTGGTAAGACTAGGTCTCGGATCGATATTCAAAGGGCTCGGGCGATCTCTTCTTTGTAATAAAATAAGAGTTTTTTATTTCATTTGTTTTCATTCTCTATTTATTTCTGGGTGTTGGAATAAAACGACAAGTGATAATCAACAAATTTTATATGTCTATACCTATTCAAGTTTTATGGGGATTTATGGGCCAGGACCAAAACTAAAAGAAAATTTTGAAAAGATCTGTGACTGCACTGTTGAGTTTGTAAATGCAGGAGATTCGGCACTTCTTTTACAGAAGATAAAGATTTTAGAAAAGACAAAAATTGATTTTGTTATAGGCTTTGATCAATTAAGTTTAAAGGAGGCTGAAGGCGAAATTTCCTGGCAGCCTTTATTGTTAGACCATCCCAATTGGGCCCCGGAAATTCCGAAAGTCGAATCAGAGTTCTTCGCTCCATACGATTGGTCGCCATTAACTTTTATTTATCGAAAGCAAGAAGTTTCTCCACAGTCATCTTTTTTTGATTTTCTGAAAAAGAGTGAACTGACTAAAGGAATTTCTTTGCAAGATCCTAGACTAAGTACTCCGGGTCAGCAGTTTTTACTATGGGCGGAGTATTTAAAGCGGGGCTCTGCCGAAGAGTTTTGGAGCCTAATGAAGCCCCTTGTTCATTCCTATTCTTCGTCCTGGTCGAATTCCTATGGGCTATTTCAACGAAAGAAAGCCAAAGTCACTTTTTCTTACCTGACCTCACCGATTTACCACTGGAAAGTGGATCAA
>JAGRAG010000374.1 GCA_020435025.1 Bdellovibrionales bacterium
GTATCAATATTCATTTTTATAACACCATAGCTAATAGCTTCACGAATTTCTTCTGTCGTAGAACCAGAACCTCCATGAAAGACGAAATCAACGGGGTTACTTGTTGTATCAAGTTTTTTTGTTATGTACTCTTGCGAATTTTTGAGAATTACAGGGGTTAGCTTTACATTTCCAGGCTTATAAACACCATGAACATTCCCAAAGGATGCAGCGATGGTAAAGTGAGAGCTAACCTTGTTTAACTCTTCAAACGCATAGCAGACTTCTTCCGGTTGGGTGTAGAGTTTTGAGCTGTCGATCCCAGTATTATCGACACCGTCTTCTTCGCCACCTGTAACGCCTAACTCAATCTCAAGACTGGTTTGAATGGCACTCATTCTTTTAAGATAGGAACAGCAGGTTTCGATATTGTCTTTTATGGGTTCTTCCGAAAGATCTAGCATGTGTGAACTATAAAGAGGCTTTCCATGGGTGGCGTAGTGTTTTTCGCCTGCATCGAGTAGTCCGTCAATCCATGGAAGTAGTTTTCGGGCGGCGTGGTCCGTGTGCAGAACTACCGTAACGCCATAATGTTCAGCCAGTAGGTGAACATGTTGGGCGGCGGAGATGCCCCCTAAAATAGCCGCTTGTTGTTGATTATTATTCAGATCTTTACCTGCGAAAAAATGGGCGCCACCGTTAGATAACTGAATGATGACGGGTCGATCGAGATCTTTTGCCGTTTTTAAAACGGCGTTGATGGAGTTGGTTCCTATAGTATTTACTGCAGGTAGAGCGAAGTGATTTTCTTTTGCATACTGATAAAGCTCTTTGAGCTCTTCACCAAAAATAACACCTTTGCGAAATGCTTTCATTTTTAGCCCCTTTTTGACAGACTGACGTTTGCGTTGAACCCCTTATCCCTACCACTGAACGGTGATTTTACCAATAGGTGGTTGCCAAACTTAAATCCCCTGTAACGGTGCACTGACAAGACAAACGATAGGAATTTTTCTGATCTTCGGAGGACAGAAGGCGACGTTCTATATCAGTTAGGGGGGGGAGGGATTCCACTCCAGAGACAACTTGTACACGACACATTCCACAGACCCCTTCGCCATCACAAGAGCTGGCAACAGGCACGCCTAAATCAATCAGGGAATCCATAAGGTTTTTACCCTGTTCTACGGTCTCTTTTCGGTGGAGCTTATCAATTTTTAAAGTTGGCATCTAAAGGGATTCCCTTGGTTGTTTGCATCCAATTTTGAACAGACTCTTTTCAATGTAAAGCCTTCTGTTGGGAAAAGAATTTTTGGCAACCCGCATTGAGAAGGCGCCGAGCGGAAAGAGCTGTTTTCGTCAGAGGGAAAGTCATTGTTAATTCCCAAGTTTTTGGTAGACTATGACCTGACCAGATCTTGTTTCTGGTTGATACAATCGGAAAGCCGTCTGAGGCTTGACGGGAGCAGCAAGCAGAAAGTTCAAAGGCACTGTTGGCCTCTTTAGGCATCATTTAAAGATTTCATAAAAGGATTAAAACGTGAGTGAAGCTATTGAAAATGTAATTATTATTGGGTCCGGGCCAGCAGGTTTAACAGCAGCAATTTATTCCGCAAGAGCCAATTTAAATCCACTTATGATTGAAGGATATGAGGCTGGAGGACAGCTAATGACAACAAATGATGTTGAAAACTATCCTGGATTTACTGATGGAATTACTGGTCCGGAATTGATGAGCGTCACACGCAAACAGGCTGAAAGATTCGGAACTCGGTTTCTTACTAAGAACGTTACCAAAGTAGATCTCTCTCAAAGACCATTTAAAGTATGGGTGAATGATGATCTTTATCAGGCAAAAACTATAATTGTTTCGACGGGAGCCACGGCTAAATATCTTGGTTTAGAATCGGAGCAGAAGTTTATTGGAAAAGGGGTGTCGGCTTGTGCAACTTGTGATGGAGCTTTTTTTAAAAACTTGAACGTTTGCGTTGTTGGTGGTGGTGACACGGCTATGGAAGAAGCTACATTTCTCACTCGATTTGCAAAAAAGGTTTGGGTTATACATCGTCGAGATGAATTCCGAGCCTCTAAAATTATGGCAGACCGAGTGCTCAATCATCCCAACATTGAGGTGATGTGGAATAGTGAAATTGAAGAAGTTCAAGGCGAGCAATTGGTGACTTCCATTCGAGTAAAAAACCGTGAAACGGGAGAAGTCAATGAGATGCCAATGGATGGAGTGTTTGTGGCGATCGGCCATAAACCAAATACTGATGTATTTGCGGGCCAGATTGAAACCAACGACGTCGGATACATTCAAACGAAAGGCAAGTCTACCTACACATCTGTTGAAGGGGTCTTTGCTGCTGGCGATGTTCAAGACGCCACTTACAGACAGGCGATCACTGCAGCAGGAACGGGCTGTATGGCGGCTATTGATTGTGAACGATGGTTAGAAGCGCAAGAAGGCTAGAGTGCGAAAAAAACTCGATACCAAGTCTCTTGTAGAGAAAATAGAAGAGATCACGCAAAAGCGTATGAAAGAAAATAAGGTGGTCTCTTTAGAAGAGTATCGGTGCTTGGCTGTTAAAAAAACACCACCAACAGTACTGATCATCGAAGATGACGAAATCATGAGAAGAGCGCTCTGTCGTCTTTTTGAAGATGAAGGATACAAGGTTCTCTCTGCCGCAGATGGCACGCAGCTTTCTCGAGTCCTTGATGACTCCGGTGTCGATATAATAATTTTAGATATTGGCTTACCATGGATTAATGGTTTTGAGCTTGCAACTCTTTTAAAGGATCATGATCAATTAAAAGAATTGCCTCTCATTTTTATATCGGGCCGAACAGACGAAGAGGATATCAAAAAGGCTTTTGATGTGGGTGCCGATGATTTCATTAAAAAGCCATTTGATATCGAGCAGATGAAAGCTGCCGTAAGCACCCTAATGAAACTCCACCACGATAAATAGGACTAATAGATACGGGTACCTATTAAGGAAGGGATTTGGCGATTCTGCTAAAATCGAATTTAGGAACAAAGCCGTCAAAGACTAAAGTGTAAAAGACGCTAAAGGCGCGGCCCTTGATAAGATGGCGAGGAACCGTTCCCCAGAATCGACTATCATTACTATTATCACGATTGTCTCCCATCATGAAAAAGTGATCCTCGGGAACATCAAATTCCTTGATATCAAATTGAGCACGATAAGGAATTCTCTGAATCGTATAGGTGTGATCACCATAAACTTCTTTGAATGGTTCCGTGTCGTTGCTGCTATCTTCAAGTGGCCTTTCTTTAATTTCATCTTCCGGAATCAAGGGAGTTCCGTTTACGTAGACGTATCCAAATTTTACTTCTATATGGTCACCCGGCAGACCGATGAGTCTTTTGACCATAACCGTCCCTGTCGTTGGTTGTTCAAAGACAACAATATCTCCACGCTCGGGCTCTCCCAGTTTTGCGAGCATGATATTCGTGAACGGAATTTTAAAGTTATAGACCAACTTGTTGACTAATATTCGGTCGCCAATATGAATAGTGGGCAACATAGATCCAGATGGAACGTGATATTGATCGGCAATAGATACCCTGAATAAGACCACAAAGCTGATAAACAGTATAAAACCACGGTTTTTTTTCCACAAATCTGCGAGTTGAGTTTTAATTTTATCCAATGAAAGGTCTCCTGATCAGTGATGTACGTTTCCTCTGGGAATAGCATCTAATAATTTTCGTGTATAGGGGTCTTTAGGGTTGGTGTAGATTTCGGTGGCGTTCGCCATTTCCACAACTTCCCCTTTATTCATGACCGCAACTTCATCGGCAATAAATTTAACTACGGCTAAGTCATGAGAAATAAATATATATGTAAGGCCGAATTCTTCCTGTAAATCCAAAAGCAAATTGAGAATCTGCGCCTGTATCGATACATCTAGGGCGGAAACAGACTCGTCACAGACAATAAACTCCGGCTCTACAGCAAGAGCTCGAGCAATACAAATTCTTTGTCTCTGACCCCCAGAAAATTCATGAGGATAGCGATTGAGCATTTCACGACTCAAACCCACTTTTTCAATTAGCTCAGCGGCTTTTTGTAAGCGCTCTTCTTTGTTAGCTCCCAAATTATGGATGATCATCGGTTCCATTACAATGGATCCAACGGTCATCCTTGGGTTTAGGGATGCGTAAGGGTCTTGAAAAACGATTTGAATTTTCCGACGCATTTCTCTCAATTCATTAGGAGACATCGTTAGCAGGTTTTGCCCCTTATAAAGAATCTCTCCCTCTTTCGCATCGACAAGACGTAATATAGATCGTCCTAATGTTGTTTTCCCACAGCCAGATTCACCAACAAGCCCCAGTGTACGACCTTTATAGACTTTCAGGGAAACATCGTCGACGGCCTTGACCCATGATTTAACACCGCCAAAAAATCCTTTCTTAAGGGGAAAATAAGTTTTAACTCCTCTTATCTCCAAAAGGACAGGATTGTCCTCTCCAACCGGGCGATAGGCTAAGGCTTGCTTGAGTTTGGTTGGATCGAATTCTTTAGCCGATCCATCTTTTTGAAGATAGTCATCAACGGTCGGCAGCCTCTCAGGATTAGACTCTAGAGAAGGACGACAGGAGAGTAGACCTTTTGTGTAAGGATGTTGTGGATTGAGAAAAATATCTTTCACGCTCCCGTTTTCTACAATATCACCCTTATACATTACGACCACCTCATCAGCGATGTCGCCAATTACCGCTAAATCATGGGTGATAAAGAGAACACTCATTCCATATTCTTTTTGCAGATCCGCCAAAAGATCTAAAATCTGTTTCTGAATGGTTACATCCAATGCCGTTGTTGGTTCATCGGCAATCAGCAGATCTGGCTCACAGGCAATGGCCATAGCGATCATCACTCTCTGTCTTTGGCCGCCACTCATCTCATGAGGATAGGATTTAATTCTTTCTAAGGGATTGGGGATTCCCACTTGATCTAACAACTTGAGAGCCTTTTCATGAGCTTCTGTTTTTGTCATATGCTGATGAAGCATAATGGTTTCAATGATCTGATCGCCGACCGTAAATACAGGATTAAGGCTGGTCATGGGTTCTTGAAAAATCATAGAGATTTTATTTCCACGAACTTTCCGCATTGCGGAGTCAGATAGACTTAAGAGGTTTTTTCCTTCAAACAGTATTTGTCCGTTACTGATTCTCCCCGGAGGATCAGGAATCAACTGCATAATGGCAAGAGAGGTAACGCTTTTTCCAGATCCAGACTCTCCAACAAGACCTACGGTTTTGCCCTTGGAAATCTTGAATGAAATGTTTTTAACAGCGTTGACTACACCATCTTCTGTACGAAAATCTACAGCTAGATCTTTAATTTCCAAGAGTATATCACTCATGCTTCTCCCCAATTTCCCAAGCTCTTATTTGTTCTTCAATTTTGGATCGAGCGCATCCCGTAAAGCATCGTTAAATAAATTAAATGCTAAGATTAGACCAAACATAAATAGAGTTGCGGCAGCTAAATTCCACCAAACACCCCTTGCGAGTTCTAATTTTGCGTCATCAATCATCGTTCCCCAAGAGGGGATTCCTGGCTCTACTCCTAGACCTAAAAAGCTCAAAATAACTTCCGCTTTGATGGCCGAAACAAACCCTAAACTAAAACTAATGAGTACCAAGTGAAGTACGTTGGGTAAGATGTGGAGGAAAATCCTACGAGCATGTCCGGCCCCGATAGCGATGGCCCCTTGCACGTACTCTCGACTTCTGTGCTTCATAAACTCCGAGCGAACCAGTCGACAGAGGCTCACCCAACTCGTCAAACCGAGTGCCAGGCAGATGGTTTTTAAGCCAGGACCCATAACGAACGAAAACGAAGTGATTAATAATATGTAGGGAATGGTATCTAACGTCGAGTAGAGCCAAACGACTAAATCATCAACCCACTTTCCGAAATATCCAGCAAGCGCTCCGAGTGTTGTTCCTATTAAAATGGACAACAAAGATGATAAAAATCCA
>JAGRAG010000375.1 GCA_020435025.1 Bdellovibrionales bacterium
ACTTATTTGATGACTCGGTCTCACCCTGAAATTCGCAATCTCTGTCGGTTGGGTCGAAATGATGTTGTTCCCTCGCCTTCTTTGTTCTTAGAGAGTACGGCTTGGGCGGCTGCCTGTCATGAGCCGAGTGGTATGATGCGATCGCAAATGGGAGGTATCATTGACTCTCAACTGGACGACTTAGATAAGATGGAAAAGGAATTTTCGGAAAGCATTATAAAAAACAAGGAAAATCTCCATAAAGCTTCAGACAAGGCCTATTTGGATCTTCAGGAAAAAGTAAAACGAGCTCTTTCGGATCCAAAGGGAGGAGCGATTACAAAAATACCTGACGAGGATAAGCAGCGGCTCTTACATGCTTTTACCCGACGTCCAGATATTGATGGATATGTCCCATCGGCGACGCAACATGAACGCTATCAGCAGTATTTAGAAAGAGAGCTCAAAGATAAGTTTCCAAGAGAGTGGAAGTCCTTTCGGGAAGCTTTGGACAATGATCCATATGTCAAGAATTTGATGGCGGCACGGAGTAATAAAGCTCAAATTTCTGAATTAAAAAAGAAATTTATTGAGGGAAAAGAAAGACTGAGCCGATTGCCAAATGGCTTTAAGGTAGCAGATGTTCGGAGTATTTATGAGGACCTGCCCCGCTATCAATCTGATTCTCCGAAGTTGTCGATGCGATTTTCTTCTTTTAATACGACTCTTGATTACTTTGATAGTTCCACTCAAGGAGGGATTTCTGGAAGGGTTCGCGATTTTAAAGCTTACCATTCTGAGAGAGCCAGTCGAGCTGTGAAACAGGCAGGTAAAAGAGTCATAAAGTTTATTCCTTTGTTAGGAACAGGTGCTGCTTTGGCCAGTCCGATGGAGACTCTTGAAGATAACTTTATGCTATTTACAACAACTTCAACGATCGGTTGTGACCCACCTCTTTCTCAGTGGATGGTGATTGGAGACGACTGTCAGCCGACGTATGAATGGAGTGATAAGGCCATTCAGTATTTCGTTATGCCGCACGAAGTGCGTGTGACGGAATTGAATGCTCATCCGCATTACTATTGCGAACTCACGCGTCAGCTTCATGCTCAACGAGGAAAAAATTCGTGGCATACAACTTGTGAACCGACACTCACTTTGACTTCTAAATCTGGAAAAGGCCGGTACGAAATTAAGCAGGATAACGAAGGACGTTTTATTGAAGCAACTTTTTTTCCTCAAACACTCAGCAGCGAAATTAAAATGCATCAACTTGTTTTTGATAGCAGTGGACTTGTGGACTCTGTTCGTATGGCTCCGCAAACTCGATACCAACTTCGCAAAAAAAAGAAGAGTTCATCTGTAGAGCAGCTCTTTTCTAGTCCCGATTACTATTCAAAAATGTCGGGTAGGTATCTGCGCGATATCGGACCGAACAGGAGTGCAAAGCCTTATCAGGATTCTTATTCCTTCTTTCAATCTCAGTTAGCCGCTTTTACCGATGCTCAAGCCTGCTGTCGTGGCGAAGGCAGTCCCTCAGAGTGCAAACTTTATGGAATAGCTCCGAAAGGATCGAGCCTCCATGTGCCCGACGGCTGGCAAACTCAGGAAGGGTATCGTTAACTTTCATCCGCAATTTAAAGGCGCAGTTTAAAGATTGTATAAGCTCTTGGAAGTTAATGAATCATAGAATTAGTTAAGTTCGATTTGAAACCAGAGCGGATAGTGATCAGACCCTTTCAGAGGCAGAATAACTGGATTGGAAACGGTTTCCTTTCTAAGTGAAAAGACATGGTCAATCTTAACAGGTGTGCCTAACGCCGCCCCCTGAGCGTTCAAGCTGGGAAAGGTAGGTGCGTCTATATCTTGATATGGGTCCGTAAAGTACTTTCGTAGAAGACGATATCCAATGGCCACTCCGTAGTCCGATGGGATATTGAAATCGCCCATAAGGATCAGTTTTTCATGGTTGGAAAGAGGAAGAAGATCTTTTTGAATGGCTTCCAACAGGTTTGATAATTGGCCATAGTTAGGATTATTTTTTCCAAATGCAATCTCTTTAAAAATGTCATATTTTTCAAAATAGCCACGGTCTCTACCAAGTTGACTGAAATAGCGCCAGGGATGAGATAAGTGCACAGGAACAAAGTGATAGGTTTTTCCCTTTACCTCCATGGATATTCGAAAGTACTGGGACAAAATATTTTTAGATTGGACCATACGTTGGGCCCACAGTTTTCTGAGTTCTTCTTTTTGCTCTTTGCTCATCTCTTTAGGAACCCAATCTAATAGGTCGACAAATGAGTCAGAAATTGGGTGTTTAGAGAAATATTTAAATCCAAGGTGTGGCTCAGAGTTTGAGTAAGAAACAAACCCTTGAAACGGATAATTTTCATGTAAAGCTTTTTTTGTATGAGAAGTTAAGACTCTTTCCACTTGCGGACCGTACTCGCCGAGAACAATGAGTTCGGGAGCATAGAACCCATGAACAAGTCGTCGCAAATTTTCCGATAGATAGTTCGTAGAGCCGTCGGCACTAAGGTGACTGAATCCTTCTTGTACATTCCACCAAAATACCGTCATTTTCGATTGAGGATCTGAAAGTTGAACCCTCTGGAGTTGGTCGCCCAGAATAGGATCTATAATGAAGGGGGCTCCTAAGCAGATGGAAGACTTAAGAAAAATAAGAAAGTAAAAGGTGAACTGTAATAAAACGATAGATCGCATAAATGTTAGGAAATTCAATATCTGTGCCAATCACAAGGGAAGAGGGGAGGGCGATGAGAAGAGTCGAGATGAGAGTGACTCAAGCATCTTCAGAGCAGTTGAATTTTCTCATTATTGAGCATCTGCCGAAAATTAAGCCAATCTAACTATTACTGAGGTGTGGTCACTTGACTGGATACTGAATGCATCTTAATATACCCCTAGGGGGTATATTAGTGAGGCGACAGATGATACAACTGAAAGTAAAGGGCATGAATTGTGCGGGATGTGCTTCAAAGATTGAAGCGAATTTAGCGCTATTGCCCGGTGTAGAATGGGCTACTGTAAACTATGCCACCTCTAAAGCTGTGATCAGCGCTTCGGCTCAGGAAGTGGACGTTGAGAAAGCACAACAGACCATTGAAAAGTTAGGTTATCGTTGGGAGCCGCTTTCTGATCGCAAGAAAGGTGAACTAGAAAAGCAAAGAAGGGAACGTCGTCAAGAGATGCAGTCATTGCAACTCCGTTTTGTCATTTCTCTTGGGCTGTCCTTAGCTGTTATGGCCATTGCGATGTTGGCTCCCTGGAGCGAGTCTTTAAAGTGGTTACTTGAAGGACTCTTAGTCACCCCTGTGTGGATATGGGCCGGCTGGCCTTTTTTAAAGGGAATGATTAAGTCCTTTGGATCGGCACCCTTTTCAATGGATACGTTGATTGGCCTAGGAACATCCGTGGCCTATATTTACAGTGCATTCATTGTGATTTCTGGCTATCGTTTTTCTGGCGTTAAGACCTTCGTGTACTTTGAGGGAGTGGGTTTTATTATTACTTTCATTTTATTGGGTAAGGTCCTTGAAGGAAGAGCCAAAAATCAAACAACAGAAGCCATGGAGGCACTGCTAGATTTGAGCCAGGATTTCGCTAGAAAAGTAAGCGAGGGGCAAGAAAGAATGTTGGAGATTGAAGAGATCAAACCAGGTGATCAAATACGAGTGAAACCGGGAGAGGTCATACCCCTAGATGGAATTGTTGTTGAGGGAGAGAGCACAGCGGATGAGTCTATAATAAGTGGAGAGTCTCTTCCCATCGTCAAACAAAAAGATGTGGAGGTTGTAGGTGGTTCTATGAATCTGAGCGGCAGTTTGTTGGTTCAGGTCACTCATGCGGCAGATTCGGGCTTCCTCTCAAGGGTGACTCAAATGGTGGAGGACGCTCAAAATAGAAAGGCTCCCATTCAAAAGCTGGCAGATCGAATCAGTCAAATCTTTGTACCCATCGTGATTGTCATTAGCCTTGTCAGTTTTGTGAGTTGGTGGTTTTGGGGGCCTGAGCCGGTGTTAGGTCATGCTCTTATGGCGATGGTGGCTGTACTTATCATCTCTTGCCCTTGTGCCTTAGGACTTGCGACACCAACGGCAGTGATGGTCGGAGTTGGAGCTGGAAGTCAAAGAGGCATATTGATTCGAGACGGGGAGGCTTTAGAGGCAGCTCACGAAATTACTGATATTGTTTTAGATAAGACGGGTACTATTACCGAAGGTCGTTTTTCAGTTGTCAATGAGGACGGTTTTACGGGTCTTGAAGCTGAGGGTGATAAGCGCCGCATCCTGGCATTAGAGAACCTTTCAGAACATCCCATTGCCGTTGCAATTGTTTCCCATCTGCAAAAGGATGGATGGGTTGCCAAGGAGTCTGTGGAGAAATTTGAATCGACGGCGGGAGAAGGCGTCTCCGCGATTGTTTCTTCAGAAAGAGTTTTCATAGGAAATTTTGACTTTATTCAAAGGCAACTGCATTCAAACGAAAAGATTCCGCCAACACCTCTCAACTGGCTTAAGGAAGTCGAATCTACGGTTGTGTTTGTTGCCAAAGAGGGGCGATATATTGGGGCGTTTGCACTTTCCGATACGGTACGATCGCAAAGTCCGGTCGCTATTAGACAATTACAGGAAATGGGCCTTCGAGTTTGGATGGTTACAGGGGATCAAGAAAACGCCGCAAAGAAAGTGGCGGAAACAGTGGGTTTACCTTTAGAAAGGGTCAGAGCCTCTGTAAAACCTGATGGCAAGCTTCAATTCATTGAAGAAAGAAAACAAAAAGGTTTTGTGGTGGCGATGGTCGGAGATGGCGTTAATGACGCTCCCGCTTTAGCAGCAGCTAATGTGAGTATTGCTATGGGGATGGGTACAGATGTGGCCCTGAGTTCGTCGCAAGTGGGGCTCGCGAGCAATGATCTTACGGGTGTTGTCGACGCGATGAAACTTTCCAAAGTCACGATGAAAGTGATCCGACAAAATTTATTCTTTTCTTTTTTGTATAATAGTCTTGGAATACCTCTTGCTGCGGGACTCTTTTTTCCATTGCTTGGTTGGCAGTTGTCTCCTATCTTTGCATCGATGGCTATGGCTTTAAGTAGTGTATCAGTGGTAGTCAATAGCTTGCGCTTAAAGCGTTGGCAAAATATAAGCGTTTGAGGAGTGAAAATGCAAAAAAAAGGAGCCAGTCATTCCAATCAACTTCATCGCCTCAACCGAATAGAAGGACAGGTTCGAGGTGTTGCTAAGATGATCGAAGAAAAGCGATACTGTGTCGATATTCTTCAGCAGATTAAGGCGATCAAGTCGGCATTGGCAAAAGTGGAGATTTCTGTTTTAGAAAATCATATACAGCATTGTGTAAAACGAGCAATTGCTTCGGGTTCTGAAAAAGAAACACAAAAGTCTATTGAAGAAGTTTTAAGTCTTGTGAAGAAGTGATCGCAACCTCTATCAAGTCTTATTGGCAAGATCCCATTCTTGTAACTTCATACTCTTGCGTTTTCTGTCCTGGAAACTCTTTAAATAGATCTCGTATTATGCAGGCAGAGATGTCCTCTATCTTGGGATGAGGACTTTCAACAGAGGCACGAGCTTCGAACACCACTGGACTATATTGGCTGGCTCCACGAGCTCTTAAGTCGACAATTCTTACCTCTAAAAACTTTTTAAACGAGCTTTTTGAACCAGTTGTCGACCCAATCACTTCTTGTCCGGGTAGTGGATTATCTCTGTGGTGTGGACCTTCTATATTTCGATGGTCATCGGTCATAATTTCTAGTTCTTTTGGTGACTCGGTACCTAAAAGGGGCGCAGAAAACGACTGTTCTCCAGATTTTACAGAGTGGGCTTCGAAGTCGAGTAGCCAATCGGCATCACTTATTGAGTTTACGGCAACAATTCCCTGAGGAAGTAGCTCATTTAAGAACTGATGCTTAAGATGAATTTCGTTGAGACCTTTCTGAGACAGGGAACGGAAGAAGACGGACTTTCCATACACCTCATTTAGGTTGTGCACTCGAACGACTTTGGTAGTCATTGTCGAGCACCCACTAGTCAAAAAAACTAGTATAACTGCAAAAGCGAGCCATGTTGGATTTAAAAAGTTCACATTCATGAATCCCACTTTATCCGGCCCAATCCATATGTCTAGAAGAATGAGCGAACCCTAAAATAAGTACGCGATGGATACATTTCTTACAATACCTTTAAGTTTTCATTTGAAGGAAAGCTATTATAGAGGCTCACACCACTTTCTACATGGCAGACATTTTATATTCAGTTTTTTTCTCTACTCTCTTCACTGTGACCATTGCAATGCTGTTATGGATTGTCGTGTTCCTGTTAAAAGACCATCTGGCCCTAAGAGTTGCAGTTCTGCGTTGAGCCAACGGGTCAAGGATTGAGCCTCGGCTTTCGACCGCGGCCGATGAACGGGAATAGGAAGTTGATTGTAAGTGACTTTGAAAGAGCGGTATTCGTAACACTCTTTATGCGAGCTGTAAGGACCGTCGAAATCACAGTTGATGTTGTTTTCAAAATTATAAGGGCTATAGGTTTTATAGGTGAGGGTGAGATAGTTTTTGCCATCGAAAGCTTGCCACTCCTGACTGATATGAATATCGGTGGAGTCCATTTTCGGTTGAGGTAAGGAAATTGTTATTTTTCGCCTTTTCCAAGTTTCAAGAAAATTCGGACTGTGTTTAAGGAAATACGATCTTAAGATAGTAGATA
>JAGRAG010000376.1 GCA_020435025.1 Bdellovibrionales bacterium
CCCATGCAGACCCAGAAAGTAATTCAGGATTGACTCCGTAAAAATATTTGCTCGAGCCATTGACCCTTTGAGTGACAGTGTCACGAACCGAGGGCGTATTGGTCTGCTCGTCATTTGTTATTGTAGAAAAAGAAGTTAAGCCCACTCCTAGATAAAGACGTTTCATTTTATACTCGATATCGAGTTTTGCTTTAAGTTGTGAAGAACGTCCTTCGTCTCGGCCAATGTAGCTTCCCAAAGCACTTAAATACAATTTCGAAAAACGATACTTTACCCCAAGGCCACCTTCGTACTCCACAGCCCCTTCGGTAATCAAGCTGTCATCAAGGGTATCGGTGACTCTCTGTAAAGGATAGGTGACTTGGAGTAGAGGATTTAAAGATAATTTTTTAAAAAGAAAACGACCTTGAATCCCGAGGGCAATGTCTGAGGGGGCTGAGTTGCTACGATTGGCAGTAACATCAGAGCTTTGAGAATAGGCAAAGTCTAGTCCTGTAAAGAGAGTCCAATTATTAACTAAGTTGTAACCAATTCTATTTTTCCACTTGAGAATATAAAAGCTGTTGTTATTGGGAAGAGAATCAAAGCCTCCTCCGTCGGCATCGTAGTTAGCTTTTGTTCTGAAAAATTCTGTATCGATCGTATAGACAAAAGCTCCTTCGGCATACCGATCTTCTATTCGAGCCGCCTCACTGGTGAGCGGGCAAATGGTCAGCACTATACTCATCGTTAAAAAATGTCTGAATAAATTGTGCCATGAAAAACTCTCCGAGCACCGTAGCGGCATAGTGGGTTTTATCGTGAGCGTTAGTAGCTGCGGGTTGAAAAGTTGCTGAATAAGAGAAGCCAAATTGAAAAACATGATTTATTTTAACCAATTAGATCTAATTTGCAATGGTCATTTTTTAGGCTAAAGAAAGTGACTGCATTTTTTTGTAAATTCAAGTACGAATAGCACATCAAAAAAACTGAAATATTAAAGGGAAAACGTGAAAAAAAGATCTCTTCTTATAATTTTTCTGACCGTGTTTATTGATCTGGTAGGTTTTGGAATCATTATTCCTTTGAGTCCTTACCTAGCACGCCAATTCGGAGCTGATGCTGTAGATGTGGGATTATTGATGGCCATTTACTCATTTATGCAGCTGATTTTTGCTCCTATGTGGGGAAGGCTCAGTGATCGTTTTGGAAGACGGCCTATTATTTTGATGAGTCTACTGGGGGCGGGACTTTCTCATCTTTTGTTTGCCTTTGCGGGTCAGTTGACTTTGTTGTTTGTTGCACGTGGACTTGCAGGGTTATTTGGAGCAAACATTTCGACGGCCATGGCCTATATTGCAGATGTCACTGATCAAAAAAGTCGTTCTAAGGGAATGGGTCTGATTGGAGCTGCTTTCGGTTTAGGTTTTGTGCTGGGCCCAGCACTCGGTTCGTATTTTGGAGATTTAGGCTTAAGACTTGGAGAAGCTCCTCCTTTTGGTCATAGTTTCGCAGCAGTGATCGCGGCAGTCATTTGCTTAGGAAATTTTCTTGGGGCGCTATTGTTTCTTCCTGAAAGTCTATCTGTTGAAATTCGTATGAGGTTGCCTCGTCGTCAGTCACGATGGAAATTGCTTTCCCAGTTTATACATAGACCTGTTACCGGAAAGCTGATGATTATGTTTTTACTTTCGACTTTAGCGATGGCCAATATGGAAGCCTCACTTTTTTTATTGGTAAAAGACGATTTTGGATGGACCTTGGCGCAAGCGGGAATGGGGTTTGCGTATGTTGGTTTGATTATGGTGTTCACCCAAGGGTTTCTTGTTCGTCGGTTGATGCCTAAGTATGGAGAACGATCCATATTGTTTACAGGGTTATTTATAGGGGCCCTGGGTTTTATTGGGATTGGCTTGGCTCCTTCAATTCCCGTCATGGCCATCGCTGTAACACTATTGGGAATTGGCAATGGACTGAATCACCCTGCGGCTACGGGGAGTATCAGTTTGTTGAGTGGACAAGAGGAACAGGGTCTTGTTATGGGTGTCAATCAGAGTTTGGCCGCCTTAGGGCGCATATTGGGGCCGGCATTTGGTGGATGGCTGTATCGCGATTTAGGTCATGAATTTCCATTTTTATTGGCGGGGCTTTTAAATGTTGGGGCAATTTTATTAGGGCTGACAGTCTTTGCAAAGCTGCCTTCTGCAGGTAAAGAGGGCCAAAAAGAGTCCATAGGAACGGAGGCCTCAGGCATTGGTGGCTTTCAATTAATGAACATCATCAAAAATGAAGTGCCCTTCTTGCTTCTTCAAACAGTAGAAACTCTTCAAATCCCAGAAAGTATGAATGAACTCTTAAAAGGCCGAGTCGAAAAAGTAGATGAGGAGATTCATAAATTTGTCGCAGAGAAAACAGCGGATTCGTCCTTTCCAATTGTATTGTTATGTGAAGATGGGCAGGTGTCTTCGATGAAGGGAGCTGAGCTGGTTCAAAGAGGTTATATCAACGTGTACTACGTAGAGGGTGGACTGATCTCTCTTAAAAACTTTGATCCGCGAGATTGAAAGGACATCGTTCCGCACAAAATCTACCGATCGCATCCTTCACGCGCAGTTCCGCAGCTGCGGTGCAGACACTTGTGGCTGCTCCGCTTGGCGAGGACTGTTTGAGCATGAAGGATGCAATCGGTAGATTTTGTGCGGAACGAT
>JAGRAG010000377.1 GCA_020435025.1 Bdellovibrionales bacterium
TGTTTTGCGCTCGACTGAGATCCCAGATAAAGAGATGCTGATCCCTTTTCTAGCCCTAATAATAAGAACTCTTTATCTGTCTGAATCCAGCGAAGAAGTGGCTTTACATGAAAACTTGTGGCAACGACGCAGATATGATCGATATCTACTGGAATGCCTAACATTCTGAATGAATCTCTGGTCCGAAAGAGTCCAATATTTAACGTGAAACTTTTTAGAATTTTTGAATCCTGCAGGAGTTGATTAAGTGGAGAAAGAAATCGCTTTAATTCCTCTTCTGGCATCACCGATGAAAGATGTTCTGTGGCCACCTCTATTGATTGCCGTATTTGTTTTTTTAATTGAACAAGACTTCCCCTATTTTCAAGATAGGAAGTGAGGTGCACCCCCCCTTTCGAACGAATAATTGTTTTGAGTGACAATTCCTTTGGTTGAAACATTAAAACCTCCTAAAAGAAGATTACGGTTCAGGAGTCATTCCTGTACTTGAAACAAACTACGAGATCTTTTAACATTGGTAAAATAGATAAAAAATCTTATATGTATTGTTTTAAGTTATACAGTAAAATTATTAAGGAGTTCCATTGCAATAGGGTTTGGGATCTTTCGTTTCGCAGAGACAAGAAAAAGTTCTTCGTAAACCCCTTGAAGCTTTCCGATCTCAACGAGTTCTGCAGACAAGACCTGTCTTGTTACCGCATGACTGGCCGTTGGCATAAGACCAAGCTCAGACACCGCCATCAGTTTTTTAACCCCGATATCCTGGCTTTCAATAATAATGTTGAGTTCAAGCTCATTTACTTTAGCCCAATGGTCGAGGTCATATCTCAATTTACTATCATAAGTTGGTAAAATTAGGGGCTCCCCAGAAATTGATTTTGGAAATCCTTTCCGGAGGTTTTTAAACTTAGGGGCGCCAAAAAAAGCCACGTTTTTTTTAACAATCGATTTTGGGGTCAATCCCTTCGCATCTGGACCAATCGGAAGATAGTTCGTAACCATAATGTCTATCCTGTGAGCCGAAAGCTCTCTTAGAAGCTCATCTGATTTACCTTCTGATAAAGTGATCTGACACGGCGAAAACTTAAATGCAGACTGTACAAGGTCAAGAATGATCTGTTTGGGTATGCTGTCGAGAGCTCCTATATGAAGCGATGGCTTAAGTGGCTGAACTCTATCATGTAAAACCTCATACATTTCAGAACCCATCTTGAAAATATTTTTTGCATAATCAAAGGCAATTTTCCCTTGTTCAGTGATTATCAATTTTTTGTGTTGTCTTTCAAACAGCTGAATCCCCAAGACTTCCTCAAATTGCTTCAGCTGAGCACTCAAAGTCGGCTGCCCGACTCTCAATTTTTCGGCTGCCTTTGAAACACTGCCCTCCTCTGCAATTGTTTTAAAGTAAAATAAATGATGATAATTAATCCACTGATTCATGTTCCTCCCTCTTAAGTTACGCATTTGTATACTATAAAACGATACAAATCAATTTTTTTATCGATTTGAACAATTTAAAGAATCTGACGATACTGAGCTTAGAAACCTATGGAGTCCCTTATGAAAATAGCTAAACGAGTTTTTCTTTTCGTCACCGTCAACATTCTTATCATCGCGACACTGTCTGTGATCATGTCAGTTTTTGGAATTCAACCCTATCTTACCGAAAAGGGAATCAACTACAGTTCACTTATACTTCTTTGCGCCGTTTGGGGTTTTGGTGGAGCCTTCCTTTCTCTAGCTCTGTCACGAAAAATGGCCAAATGGATGATGGGAGTGAAAGTCATAAATGCGAATGAACCAGATCAGAATCTGAATCAACTGGTTCATAGGGTTCATTCTTTAGCTAGAAAATCTGGGATCGAAGTTATGCCAGAAGTAGGAATTTATGAGAGTCCAGAGATCAATGCATTTGCTACTGGACCTACAAAAAATAGGTCGCTTGTGGCTGTTTCGACAGGGCTACTTGCAAAAATGGACCATGATGAGACCGAGGGTGTATTGGCTCACGAGGTCGCCCACATTGCAAATGGAGACATGGTCACCATGACCCTTGTACAAGGAGTTGTGAATGCCTTTGTGATGTTTCTTGCACGAATTATTGCCAATGTGGCAGCCCAATTTGTAGATGAAGATAAAAGGACAATGGTTCAGTTTGGTATTGTAATAGCCCTAGAAGTTGTTTTGGGAATGCTCGGAATGATTGTTGTTTCCGCTTTTTCTCGTCATCGTGAGTACCGTGCCGATGAAGGTGGGGCGAATCTATCTTCTCCAAACCAGATGATAGCAGCTTTAGAAAAATTAAAAAGGAATTATCATTTAGAAGACTCTACAGAAAACGGTCAGCCCGCACTTGCTACTATGAAAATTTCTGGAAAAGCAGGAGGCTTTTTAAAGCTCTTTTCAACACATCCAGATCTAGATGACAGGATTGCCCGCTTACAACAACAACCTAGTAGAAGTTCTCGGAGATTTGCAAAGAACCGGTCCTCCCTTCCGGTCTTCAGCTAATTTAGAAACTAAGAAAAAAGTCTTCAGACTTATTTTTAAAAACTATCAAACTTAAAATTCCAGCTTGAAGAAGAATAGAGAGCAAAAAGTTATTTGCTCAGTGTCTTCTTTTTAATTTAAGAATCGCTTCGTAGGAGCTAAAAATGGCAACTCCAAAGATTTTGAAAGATGGTCTGGTTAAATTCTTTAAAAT
>JAGRAG010000378.1 GCA_020435025.1 Bdellovibrionales bacterium
CACCCAAACTCGCTTTTGAGCAAAGTAAAGGGGTTACAAATCTTCCGAAGAAATTGATCCGCAAGGAAAGGGCGCGGTTTGAATTCGGCAGTCCGTGGCTCCTTGTGACGAAGGAAATTAACACAATGTATAATTATTTCCACCTCTTGCTAGATCTCCCCTTTCTAACAAGTTACAAACTGTTCAAATTTAACTCAAGCTGGCAATATGGCGAGAAATTCACAGGAAGGTCCTATGTTCCCTAACTCCATCCGAAACTATTCTATTTTTGTGACTCTCGTTGCCTCCTTAATGATTGGGTGTGGACACCAAACTCTTCAAGGTGAGGTGTCCCCGACGAATGTGATTTTAATGATTGGCGACGGAATGGGACAGTCGGTGATCTCCACCACTCGTATTTGGAAAGCGGGAAGTGATGGCTCTTTGTTTTTAGATCAACTGCCTCAAGTCGGTCTTGTTAAAACCTATAGTCTTGACTACACCGTAACGGATTCGGCCGCGGCGGCATCGGCAATGGCTACAGGCCTTAAGACAAACAATGGAATGATTTCTGTGACTCCAGAGACTCTCGCTAGGGAAGACCAAAAAAAACAATTAGAAACGTGGGTCGATATTGCCAAACGACAAGGAAAATCTATTGGAGTTATTACGACTACGGACATTCATCATGCAACTCCCGCCGCCTTTTATGCGCATCAGGAATCTAGAAAAGATATGCGAAAAATTGCCTTACAAATTGAAACATCTCTCTTAGATCTCGTTATGGGAGGTGGTCTAGAAATCCTCCTTCCTCAAAAAGGAGATTTACCAAGTGATAAGGCAGATCTTCTCAAGGACCTCGCCTCCAAAGATTGGCGCATCCTTCGGAACAAAGCTGACCTGAAACGCCGATGGGATCTTAAACATCCCATCATTGGAGCTTTTAGCCTTTCCCATATTCCTTACTATAACGAACAAAGTGCAAAGGAAAAGTCGTCTATTCCTACCCTCATGGATATGACCTCCTATGCTATTCAACACCTGAGTCAAAACCCAAAAGGCTTCGTTCTTATTGTTGAAGGAGGCCGTATTGACCAAGCGGCTCACGACACGAAAACCGAAAACATGCTCGTCGAAATGGATCACTTTGATCAATCAGTTGAAGTAGCTTATAAAGCCACCTCTCCTCACAACACACTACTAATGGTCACCGCAGACCACGAAACCGGAGGTTTTACTTTTAGCGGATACTTAAAAAGAACAGAAGTAAAAAAACACATCATGGGTAAAGTCCTCGATGAACCCGAATTCAAACGCACCTATTTGTCTTGGGCGACAGGACCAGCCGGCGTTTCTGAGCAAAAAAATATTAAAACGAACAAAAAAGAACATCCTCATCAAGCGGCCTATTATCGAAAAAAAGCAGCGCATACAGCCGTCGACGTCCCAATTTATTCCTCAGGAATCGGAAGCTCGGAGTTTTCGGGAACACTAGAAAATACGGATATCTTTTTTAAGATAAAAAAACTCTTACAACAATAACCCCCTAAGACTTCTCACTGAGGAACACACCACCGGCCGCATAAAAACGGCAAATCCGTAAATTAGAGAGTGCGGGTTGACTATCTTGGCTTTAATTCTGCATACGATTTCGACAAAAACCGCCAAAACCAAACCTGATATAGGACACGTGCGATTATTATGAAAACATTATATTTACTTGTAGCTATTTTAGGATTTCTCAATCCTGCGTTTGCGCTTACAGAGCTTGAGTCCTCTCCACAATGTGAAGGCTCCTGGGTCTTTCATCAGTACTCCGTATGTGAAAACCCAAACAAACCCATTCCAGCCCTTGGTGATAATCCTGCATATTGTCCTCAAGAATACGTTATTGCTAAAGATTACCGATGCCCAAAAGTTTTCCCTGAATGTGCAGATATGCGACATGGAGTAGAGAACTACACCCCTGTTACTATTATTCCCAGGGACAGTGGCTGGATGAGCCCAGGTCATACACCTGAACAAGGCTGTCAGCGCGCTTTAAATCTTTGGACAATTGAGAATAAAGATCCGCTCCTGATTGCGCGGGTTTCTGCATTTACAGGTGAAAATACCAAGAAGACTTTGGGCTTTCCCAGCTATTTATATAAATGCAATCTAGAGATATTAAAAGGAGAACCCAAAGTTCAGGCAAGCTCCTACTGTGGCCTACACATCGGCTACCAAGAGTGCTTGGTTAAAGTGGTAAAGCCGTGCATGCACACCGCATTTGCAACCGAATTTGAAAAAGAAAGAAATGCAAATTGCCGTTTAGAAGACAACGTGGCTTTTTCTAAAGATGAATATAGTAACCTCACCGCCCGACAAGATGTTGCAGAAATGGTAAACTGCACCACTTGCGATGACTACTTATCAACTGAAGACTTAAACTCTTATGTTCGATGTATTTATCAAAACTATGTAGACTACGCCCTCAATAGTGATCTTTTACCAGAAAAGGAGCGACCGCTGCTCAAACAAAAAATCGAAGCGATTATGTCGGACGAGGAAAGCAGAAGTTACTTAACTCCATTTGAACAGACTTTACTTAAAGGTGTCTTGAGTGCAGACAACTAAATAAAGAACAGTGTCTCTTGCTTGAGAGACACTGCTTTGCCTCGAAAGTTGATAAAAGAGAGATTCTTTTAAACACCTTCAGTAGCCGGATTCTATCTTGCTCATCCTTCCTTGAAAAAAAATCATGCGTTTTTTACCTTTCTCTCAAGAAAGATTTCGATTTCTTAAACTTCATTAATTTATTCGGATGTCTCTTGTCATCACATCGTGTTGTGCTAGATTGCCTCGCTATCGCGGGATAGCCGAACTGAAGAGAGGAGAATAGATTGCTGAAAAGTCAGCTAAGATTATTCATTTTATTGATATTTCTTTTAGGGAATTTCAGTATTTCTTTCTCTTCTTTTGGGTTTGAAAGAGCACGTCTTTTTAAAGAGCTTCACCAAGCCTTTGTTGCAGAAAAGGAAGGCCAATCAATTTCAGCTTTGGTCGCATACAATGACCTCGTTAATAAAATGCGTGCCGAAATTCATCATGGAAATCTAAAGGAAGCACAAATAAGTCAGGCTCACTATGTTATAGGTATGAGCTACTTCGGAGTGGCTCGTTCTCTTTTACAAAAAGATAATTTAGATTCTGAAGATCAGCAGTTCATCTACATGGAGTTGCTAAACGCCAGACAGTATCTCTCACGATCCATCTATCAAAGCTCCAGTGACCCTTTCTTATCTTCCTTACAATCCACTCTGCCTGCGGGAGGCCCCACGGCAAAGCACCTGTCCTTAGCCCTAGTTTGCATTTATTTAGGACAGACGACAGAGGCTATTGGCGAAATGCAAAAGGTTATTAATAGCTCCTTTAATCACCCTTTTGCCGAAGAATTATTACGTATGATGCAATCAGATTTTGGAGTTCAAATTCAAAAGCTTGCCGAAGAAGCCCGTAAAGAATCTAGCACCAGAAACAATTATGCAATATTGAGCTCCACAAAACTTGGAAACTATATGGTTAAAAACCACCTAGACCTCATGGACGCACTCATCCCCCAAACGACCAAATAACTTCCCCAAGCCCACGACCCCTTCCGCAACCCAACATATTTAACACGTTTCACAGACTAAAAGCGCAAGCCTTTCCTTGTAACAGAGTTCCTTCTTACAATTTTATCTCTTCCATCTTTGCTCAAAAGCGAGTTTGGGTG
>JAGRAG010000379.1 GCA_020435025.1 Bdellovibrionales bacterium
ATGGACACTCTCCGTCCAGCCACTTTTAAAAAGGTGCCCGACACTTTTTCCAGTCCATCCTACCTCGACCTCGAACCCTGTGAAACCCCGTCTATGACGCGCACTCGATGGAGACATAGATGTCAGTCCCCAATGTGTGAACCTGGCTTCCAGACTTTTGTCGATAAATTGACAATGTCAGAACCCCGTAAAATTACTTAATAAATCAGGACCTTTGCGGCTTTTGAATTGGTATCCAAAGTCGGGTCTGCTACACTCGAAAGTGATGTTAGGCATTTCTTTGGAAAAATTAATTGGGCAAAAAGATCGACCTCCTTTCGAGGGAATCTACATATATATCTTTGCTGTTCTCGTCGGATATTGGGGTGCCGATCTCACGATTACCAGCTACCGGTCGGATATGCTCCCTTCCGACGCACCGCCAGTCCGGGCCAAGAAAGCTCAAACCGCAAAGCGCACCTATAAAAGTGACTATGATGTTATTGCTCAACGCAATATCTTTAATTCCGATGGCAAAATCCCTCCGGCCCTCTCTGCGGGTGACGAAGAAGAAAAAATACCCCAGGATGCTCCCGCTGTTTTATCGCGCCTACCAGTGAAACTTTTAGGAACTCTTGTTCACGCCAACCCCGGCAGATCTATTGCCACTATTAATGTCTCTGGCAAGAGTACAACTGGCGCTTACAAAGTAGACTCCGACCTAGAAGGGCTCGCCACAGTTACAAAAATTGAACGTCGACGGGTGACCTTTAGAAACAAAAATAATGGACGCCTAGAATATATCGAGATTCCCGAAGACACGAAAATCAGTTTCGGAATGAAGGCCCCAATCAAAAAAACGGATAAAGAAGGAGCTGTGGCGAAAACCGGAGAGTTCGAATTTAGCGTGAAGCGCTCGGATGTCACCAAATACACTTCAAATCTCTCTTCCATTTTGAATCAAGCTCGGATGGTGCCCAATCGTCCTCCTGGTGGAGGCGGCACTGTTGAAGGCTTTCGATTCACTTCCATTCAACCGGGAAGTATTTTCGAAAAGTTAGGATTTCAAGCCAATGACGTTATCAAAGGAGTCAATGGTGAAGAGGTTAACAGTCCCACTAAGGCAATGGAAATGTTTAATTTACTTAAAAACTCCAGTGATTTACGACTCACTGTTGAACGTAACGGTAGCGAAGAGGAGTTTCGCTACAATATCGAGTAGCTAAGGCTAGCCATAAGGAGTATGGATACGATGAAAAAGTTCACATGGATCATTCCTCTAATAGTTTTTGGACTTCTGTTGCCAACTTGGGCGCACGGCCAGATCAATGAATCTGAAGCCGCAAAGGAAAATGCTGAGAATGACTCTTCTGAAAAAATGAAGGAAAAGTTCGCACAAGCCAATCCTGAAGAAATTAATAATGAAAACTTCCCTGACCTTATTGAAAGTTTCGACTATCCCAATGCCGACATCACCGAAATTGTTAAAGCCATTGGACAGTTGACTGGAAAAAACTTTATCATCGATCCTCAGGTACGAGGAAAAATCACTATTATCGCTCCATCACAGATAACCGTTGCTGACGCCTATCGTGCCTTTTTATCAGCATTAGCGATCAACGGTTTCACAGTTGTTCCTAGCGGTAAATTTTTAAAAATTCGCTCTTCTCGAAATGCACAACGAGATAGCATTGAAACATTTGGCGGTGCCTATTACCCCAATAGCGACCAGTTAATCACCCGCATCATTAAACTAAAATACATTCAAGCAGATGAAGTTCATAAACAACTTCGTGTTCTTAGTTCTAAAGATGGCGAATCTATCCCATATGCCCCCACAAATACCTTAATTGTTACCGATTACGGTTCCAATGTAGAAAGAATCATGAGCATCATATTGCAGCTCGATGTTCCAGGGTTTGAAGAAAAAATGGAAGTGATGCGTATTCGTTATGCTAAAGCCAAAGATATTGCTGACCTTGTCAATCGCATCATCAATAAAGACTCCTCGGGTGGATCAAGTCGCTTCTCTTCTGGTGTTCCTCGCTTTCGCCGAACCACTAAAGAGAGCTCTAATAGTGGCTCGGAGTCTTTATCTTTAGTGATCGATGACTCTCGAACAAACTCTATTATTGTTGTCGGCAACTCCGCTGGCGTACAGAGGGTTCGAAAACTGGTTGCGAGACTCGATTTCAAACTTCGGCCCGAAGATGCAGGTGGCGTTTATGTGTATTACTTGCGCCATGGTGAAGCGGAGAAAATTGAAAAAATCTTAAGTGGACTCGCTAAAGAATCGGAAGCCAAAAAGAAAAGTCAGTCGACAAGCACTCGACCAGGACCGCCAGCCGAAGAAGAGGAAACTCAAGCTATTTTTGGTGGCGACGTTAAAATAACTGCTGACAAAGACAACAACAGCTTGATTATCTCCGCAAGCAAACAAGACTATGAAGTCGTACAAAATCTACTTTCTAAAATCGATATTCCAAAAGATCAAGTCTATGTTAAAGCTATTATTATGGAAATGGCTGCAGAAAAGAAGGTCAGCTGGGGTATCAACTATTATACATTTGCGCCAGACTCCAACGGAGTTGGTCGGATCGGATTTCGTGGAAATGAAAACCCTGGTCTAACCGATTTTACCGGAGAAACAGGGGGGATATTGGGATTTGGTTCAGGCAACCTGATAGAAGTTTCGGCCGGAACTACGAAAATTCAAGTACCATCCCTCGCGGGACTTATAAAGTTTCTTAAAACGACCGTTGGTGCCAACGTTCTTTCTACTCCACAAATTATGGCAATGAATAATGAAGAAGCAGAGATCGAAGTCGGAGATGAAGTCCCTGTAGGACAGTCAAATGCCGTAACAGGAAGCACCGCAACGAATTCCGTTCAAAGAGAAAAAGCAACTATTAAGCTAACCATCACTCCTTTTATTAGTCCTGAAAGAGACTCCGTTCGAATGAAGGTCAAACAAAGCGTTAAGCAACTTTCGAAAAAGAAAGTGGAAGCAACGGAGTTAGCTAAGATTTCCGTTGCAACATCAACTCGGGATCTAAAAAGCACTATCATTGTCAACAGCGGAGACACTGCCGTTCTGGGTGGTTTAATGCAAGATTCTGAGTCGGAGTCCGTTACCAAGATTCCGATTCTTGGCGATATTCCTATTTTGGGATGGCTGTTCAAATCTCAATCTATTGATAAAACAAAAACCAATCTGGTTGTGTTCATCACTCCCAAAATCATACGTAATGAACATGACAATGCCGAACTTCTTGATCAAAAAATCAATGAACGCATCACCTTTATTCAACGTCATATGAAAGGTTATGATGCTCATGGTGAAGCCATTGATAATCTTCCTCGAAAAACAAAGGTTGAAGCGGCCCCAGAAGAGACTCCGAATGAGGAGCCTGCCATCGAGTCTTTTTAGATCCGAGCCAGAGAATCTCTCTGGCTGGTCAAAATTATGCGAAGCTCGAGTCAATTCTCATAAATAACAAACACGCGGATTGCATATCAGACTAGATTCGGTAGAATATTTTTATGTCAATGACGCCGAAACAATTACTCGTAAAGGGAACCAGTATCAGAGAGGATCAGGTAGATGCCCTCTTTGCTCTCTCTGATGCCGATGGCTACCCATTGAGTAACTCATTCAAAGACAAAAACTACACAAATCCGGAAGAGGTTCTTGCCGATCTCTGTCGCAAAATGGGTTTGGATTTCATTAAAGACATTCCTTTTAATGACATTCCTGCTGATCTCGTACTCAATATCCCAATTAACTACGCCAAATCCCATGAGATTCTTCCCTATAAAGAAGACACTTATTCAGTGACTGTACTTTCAACCAATCCACTGAATGTCAAAGACCAGGATGACATGAAAGTTCTTTTTGGAAAAAGGATCTCTCCCCTTTTTACAACGAGTAAACACATCCAAGAAGCGATCAATCGCGTTTATGAGAAAAGCACCGCGACACTAGATGGCCTGGATGAAATTGACAGTGAGGAATATGATCTAGAAGATCAGGTGATCGATCTTTTGGAATCGGGAGATGATGACGCCCCAGTAATTAAGTTAGTAAATACTCTGCTCTTCCGAGCCGTCAAAGAAAAGGCCTCAGATATTCATA
>JAGRAG010000380.1 GCA_020435025.1 Bdellovibrionales bacterium
GAACTCGCTTTTGAGGGGGTATTCAGGACTTACAAATATCCATTAAAAATTTATCTGCAATTAAGGCGTGGTTTTTAAAGCGTAGGTTTGTGTTCTTTCTTTTGCTTTGTTGAGTTGATGTGACGGCATTTGTTGATAGAGCTCTTGTCAAAACTTTATAGTGATTGGATGTGACTGTTGCTCCAGTTGGCTCCACTGGAGGCTTCAAAAGCTTCGCCGCACATTCGGGTGCAGACTCTTAATTTGGGTAATGGCGATTGCATCTGCCAGCTTTTTACGAGTTCTTCGGCCATCCAGGGATGATTCAGAATAGAGTCTAGGCTGTGATGAGCGAGGCTGTTAAAGTTGGGTCCGTAGTGTTCGACAAGATTTTCCAGTTCTTTTCTACGAGGGTCACTCGCGTCGGCAAAATACAATGGGCCTCCTAGCCAACAGCAAGGCCAAACATCAAATTGGAAGTCGACAAAAAGTCCTCGGACATGATTGCGGAATTTACAATCAATAGAGGAACGGGCAATATAGTCACTCCAAGAGCCATATTTGTTTACGGATTGAGTCACTTCCAGTGAATCGCCTTTGTTCTGTTGAGAATTTTTTAGATTCACGGGGCGAGCCGTCTTTTTGGCATTAAACTCAATAAAGCCCAGTTTCTTTGCTAACTTTTGTGCTTCATCGACCTGGTGTCTGTTGTGATCAAAAATCAGATAGTCCCATCGGGCCTTTCCTCCCGATTGAATAAAGGCTTGAGCATTTTCAAGGATCTTAGGAAACCGGCTATTGACCCGATAGAGTGCATTTGTCGAATCTAAACCATCAATGGAAAAGACTAGACGGTCTTTGTCGCTTTTGAAATAAGTTGCGATCTCTTTCCAAAATTCCGTTCCCTTTAAAGATCCGTTGGTGTGAAGGCGCAATGAGGCAGAGGTGTTGTTTTTTATATGCTCCAATCCATGGAGAAGATTTTTGGAAGTGATGGGATCACCGTAATTTCCATTAAAGAGGACTTCTTTGAGCTGTCTGTTAGGGATTTGGGAGAATAAAATTTCATAACTTTCTGGCTGCCAGTCAGTTAAAGGAAGACGCGAGTTGAGCTGACCGTTATCAGTTCGCGAACATCTGGGGCAAAGCAGATTGCAGTGGCTGGTCGGCTCCAATTGCAAGCGTTCAATTTGGGAAACTAATAGATAGTGACTCATAGTTTTAAAAGGTCCGCGAAATGGGGGCAGACATCGGTAAAGGACTGATCTCTAATTTTATCCAGCTCCACCGTATATTTTTGAAATTGAGGAATTAAATGTGAGTCATCTGTGGAATGCATGACAGAAACCATCTGATCAAGAAATCTTTGCAGATAGGGTTCGTCAAAATAGCTTTCGAATTTTTCCGCCACCATTCGTTTATATTTTGTAGGTAAGACCTTAATTGAGAGGTAAAGGGGACGATAAATTTGGCTGGGATTCAGCCACGAATTTTGATCGAAGGGGCGAACGAAGTTTGCATCAACTTGCTCTTTCCACCAAGTCATCGTTTCCGGCAGAGAATAGATATTGTAAATGGATACAGCCGATCGCAACCCACAGTCTAAAGAGACCCGGTGACTGAGTCTCATTATTTTTTGCAACACTTTTTGTACCTTTTCCCAGGGCGATGGATAGCGAACGTACTCTATAACAGGGCCAATTCCATCGAGGCTTGCGGCAATTTCAATATGCTGAAATTGACTCCACAAATCAATCAGTTCGTCATCGGGTTCAATCGTCAAGTTAGTAGAGTAGTTGAGTCGTACATTTTTCGCAATTCCAAGGGAAACAAGCTTCTTAAGTAGCTCTCGGTTTTCGGGAATTAAAAGCGGCTCTCCACCGGTAAATTTAATCTGTCTGAGATCCAGTAGATGAGGGGATAATTTTTCAATATCTATGGTCTTTCTTCCTGGAAAAGAAGTTTCTTCAAGGCATTGTCGATCCTGACCTACAGCTCCCAGGCGTTGGAGGTGTTGCCACTGCCGTTTCCAGGCGGTGCTAAAGTAAGGAGTGCATGTGCGACATTGAATATTGCATAAGTTGCTATAGGAAAGTTCTAGAAATCGAATTTGTGGGTGATCCAATTTTAGGTCGAAATTTATATGACTTTGTCGATTACTGATCTGGCGGTAGCTAGGAGAGTGGCCGGCAGCCTCTTCTTCATAACACTTTTGGCAACCAGAGATTTTTTCTCCTGAAAGCATTTTCGCTCTCATATCCTCTAAAAAAGGCGAACGAAAGTAATCAGTAAGGGTGGAACTCTCTGAGAGTTTCAGTTCTTCTGGAACTTCATTTAGATTGAATCGGCAGCAGGGGCGAAAATCCCCATCGGGTCCGACATAATAATAGCTCCACATCAAAGAGCACCATGTCGGAGAGGAAGAGGGATCTTTTGTTGCGGATATTGGTTCTTTATTGTCCATGTTTTTTAGTGTACCCGGGCCTTGGCTTGCGAGCAAGATGTCAGGTCGCGCCATAGTTGGAAAAAAAAGAAAAATGGTTGATCCCTTAGGGGAGATTTCAGCTATGATTACTTTCTTTAGAATGTGGTGAGCAGATCATCCTTACTTTTTGTAAAAAGAGTTAGTAAAGGGGCCCTTTTAGAAATGGTATTTGATGCGCCAATTCTTAGTCGCTCTTTCAATTTCAAATTGACGATTGGCGTGAAGTCAAACATATGGGTTGTGTACTGTGGATAAAAATGTGTTGAGATTTTTTCCTTTAAAAGAAGTCAATGTTTCAAATAGATTTTCTTTTGATTTTGGTTCCCTTCTCGGTCTGGCTTTTTGCTTCGTCGGGTCTCTTTTCTTAAATCCTGTTTTAGAGGCGAAGCCGATTGATTTTGAAGCAATAGCTAAAGATCCTTATTGGTTAAACCTTCTGCACTACAAAGAAAACGGATCGGGAGGCTATTTGAGCCAAGTTGATGGGCAGGAATTTTTTTTCGCCAAAGACGGAAAGACAAATCCCGTTTCTGAACTACAGGCCAGTCTTCAAGCAATGAGCCGCGATATGTCTGTAGGAAAGATGAAGCAACATCCCCAGTGTGCTTTTCCGGAACGAAAAAGATTTTTTCAAACGAAACTGGCTCAGAATTTTCCAGATGTTTCTTGCCCAAAACTGGATGAATTCATGCAAGAGTATGATGCCGCCGCAATTAAATTGGTCTTTTCATCGGCTTATCCCAATAATCCAGGCTCGATGTTTGGTCATACTTTTTTTCGGATCGTTAGCCAGAAGAATAGGTCGGAAAAGCAAGCTGATCTATTAGATTTTGGATTGAGTTTCGCAGCTTATGTTCCTGATAGTGAGGGTGGGGTGATTTTTGCTGTTCGAGGACTCTTTGGAGGTTATCGGGGTCAGTTTTCAAAAGAACGCTACTATAAGAAAGTCAGTGAGTACAGTAACTGGAACAGTCGAGATATTTGGGAGTATGAACTTAATCTCTCAAAGGAACAAGTAGAAACTCTATTAAGACATGCGTGGGAGATTGAAACCAACTCTTACTTTGACTACTATTTTTTTAGTGAGAACTGTGCCTACCATTTGCTGTCTCTTTTGGAAATGGTGGAGCCGAAGTGGAATTTAACGAACTATTTTATTTTTGTCACCCCTGCCGATTCGGTCAAAAAATTAACAAACACGCCCGGAGCGGTTCGTTCGGTTTCCTTTCGTCCCTCTTTAAGACGGCGTATGATGCACAAATATGATCACTTAGCAGATCATCAAAAAGATCAATTTTTTAGTCTTATTAATGAAAAGATCCAGCCTGATCAGGTCTCCGATCCTCGGGTGGTCGATATGGCTTACACCTATCAGCTTTATAATAAAAACCAAAGTGAAAGCTCTCAAACAGAAAAAGAGCGCGAGGTCGCTCATAGTTATTTAGTTCAACAGGCCAAGCTTTCGGATCCTGCTTGGCCGGAACTTAAAGTACCGGAAGTTTCCAATCGACCTGACCTTGGCCACGATTCCCTTCGCTTTGGTGTTGGTATAGGGGTCGATGAGTTTGCTGGGCAAGCGAGTCAAGCTTTTGCGGAGTTTAGTTTTAAATTCGCTTATCATGACTTATTAAATAGTGACGAGGGTTATGAGCCTTTTTCCAATCTGACTTTTCCCAATGGAAGGGTTCGAGTGGACCGAAAAGAGGTCCAGGTGGATCACCTTGAGTTTGTTTCTGTGACTTCACTGTTTCCTTTGAGTTTTGTTGAGAAGCGATTTTCTTGGAAGTTCTTATTTGATTACTATCGACCCAAGGATTTCCAAACAGTGCAAAACTCTTTACGACTTATTACAGGATCTGGTGGTACACTCTCGTTTTTCGACGGAAAGCAACTTATGTATTTAATGGTTCTAGCGCGCATGGAGTCGTTCTATCAGTTCTATCGTGGTTACCGTTTGGGTCCGCAAGTGGAGATGGGAATCTTGTGGAATCCATGGAAGGAATTCAAATCCTCTTTGGCCTTTTCTAGGTTTTTTAATATAGATCCGAATCCGCTGGGGCACCATGTTGAGCAATTTTCTTGGGATAACTCTTGGTCTTATTCTCGTAATAAGGAGATTCGTATGAGTTATGAGCAAGAATACGCCCTTCGTCCAGGAGGGAATCGTTACCAGAAAGTCCTGCTAAGATATCATTCTTATTTTGGCATCGACTAAATAGAAGGTTTTAATTTGGTCAGAGCTTCTGATTTCAGTCAATTTACTGTGAACTTGTCTTGACCTAACACCTGTTTCAACTCAACGCATTAGTGCGCTTATCAGAGGAAAGGTCTGAGAATAAAGGGTTTGCTGTTATAAGATAAAATAACAAATTCTAAAAAAAATTCTTTTGCGAAATTTTTGGAGTTTGATGACAATAAATTCTATGTGAAACCACATAAGAAGAAAGGAATTATCTATGAAAAAATTGGCTATTGTTGTCGCATGTGCGTTGCTTCCATTTAGTGCTTTTGCCGCTGATACAGGTGATGGTTGCGGAATTGGTTGGGAAATTACTAAAGATCGTACGTTAATTGCTACGACCACTCGTGGAACTACTAATGCGTTTGTTCCTCCTACTTTCGGAATGACTTCTGGAACTATCGGATGTGAGCAACATGCTGTCGCGATGAATGATCAAGAAGCAGCAACATATGCTTACACTAATTTTGATGCATTAAAGTCTGAAATGGCTGTTGGCCAAGGCGAAAACCTTGAGGCTTTTGCTCAAACTTTGGGATGTTCTTCTATGGATCTTGGTCAAGCGACTAAAGCGAACTATGGAAAGATCTACAAGTCAGGAACTACTTCTCCTGCTGAAATGGTTAATAATGTTAAGCAATTAATTAAAGAAGACGCTGTATTAGCTTCTCAATGTAATGCTTAATTAAAGCATAGCTTGAAAGGGGAGCGTGTGAGAAAGTTGTGGCAACTAGCCCTCTTATCGACGCTCCTTTTTTTTGTGATTGGTTGTAACTCTTATTTTTTTCAACCGACACGTCAACTCTATTATCCTCCTGAAAAGTTTCATCTTCTTTATCATCAGTTAAAATTTCCTTCTAAAGATGGAACAGAATTAGCCGCCTGGTTTTTTCCCGCACAAAAAAATGGAAAAGTTCTTGCGTCACATGGAACTGTTGTCCAGTTTCATGGTAATGCCGAAAATATGAGTTCTCACTATACGGGCCTTGTTTGGCTAACTCAGCATGGCTTTAATCTGTTTGTCTGGGACTATCGAGGCTATGGCATCAGCAAAGGAGAAGCCAGTCGTGAAGGTGTTTACGAGGACAGCTTGGTGGCCTTGCAGGAAGCGCACAAACAACATGAAGCTATTGATTCATCAAAACCTTTTGTCTTAGTAGGCCAGAGCTTAGGTGGAGCCATTGCTATGCGTGCTTATGAAGACTCCGATCTTAATAACGAAATAGACCTTATAGTGCTCGATTCGACCTTTGCTTCTTACAGGCGGGTGGCCTTTAAAGCCCTATCCAAACATTGGTTTACTTTTTTAGTGAGTCCGTTGGCGTATGTCTTAGTATCCGAAAATAAAGGGCCGAACCAATTTTGGTCGGAAGTGAAGGCGCCTGTTTTAGTGGTGCACGATAAAAGTGATCCTGTCGTCCCTTACTCATGCGGTGAAAATGTATTTGAGAAAATTCAAGGTAGGAAGCAGATGTGGTCAGAAGACCTCGGTGGCCACATTCGTTTGCTTTCCAATCCTGATTCTGAAACAGCAAAAAAATTTCTTTCTCGGTTATTCGAATTAAATCACTAAATCCAAAAACGATGGAACAGCCCACTTCACGCTCAGACAGTCCTCGCCAAGCGGAGCAGCCATAAATATCTGCACCACTGCTGCAAAACTGCGTGTGAAGA
>JAGRAG010000381.1 GCA_020435025.1 Bdellovibrionales bacterium
AATCGACTCTCCATACGTATCTTTTGTCGATTCACTCTGGAGATCACAGAGTCTTTCATATTGATCAAGTCGTAGGAAGTTTTACATGCGAAACAGGAGATGCCAGCTCGTCATTATTAAACTGTCTTCCGATGCGTTGGCAGCTAGACCTTCCCTATCAAGCCGATCAAGAAAAGCGCTCTTACAAGTTACAGATTCAATTGCATCAAAAAGAGGACTGGCAATCTCAACTTCACCATGAAAACCTCTCCCTTTCCCTTTTTGCAAACGCTCAGTCTTTTGAGTTTACGTTCCTACCGGAAAACATTCGTGTGTTACAAAAAAGCCTTTTTCTCAAAGAAACCGCATTTACAGAACCTTGTCGTACAGAATATTTCAGAGTTTATGGCTCCTATCTTAATGAGAACAGGGACCTAGAAACGATCTTTCTCTGCTTGGAACCGGAAAACTCTCTTCGCTTCTTAAACTTTAGAAGTGCTCATCGCATAGGAAAAGACAATCTGTTCCGAGGACGAATTTCTCTCAAGATCAACGCATTTTCCAAAGATGGTCGCGATCGCGTTCACTATATGATCGAAAGCGAGAAGATTCCATGAAAGGCTTCTTGATCGGACTTTTCTTACTCATACCGGGATCTCTGCTTGCCACGCCTTTATCGGAGACAAAAGAGACCATCACCACCAAGATAACTTCCAAAAGCAAAAAGCCGATCATTTTTGGGCACAATCTTGGAGTCACTACTCAAACGCTGAATAGAGGAGACGTGACACTAGGCAACTTTGTCGCCGGAGTGGGCGTCACTGACAACTTTACGATTGCGACAAGCCCTTGGCTTTTAAATAGCTATAACATGTATAGCCTTGTTTCACGATACCGCTATGCCATTCAAGATAACCTTTCGCTTGGCTGGCAGATGGTGTACTTTAAAACAGATACTTTTTATCCCAACATTTACCAAATGGAAGCCATTTCCAATTCCGTTACACTCGGTTTTCAAATCAATCCCATTTATCAATTCAACTTAACTGTAAACCACTCTTTTTTTTGGGACGAGACCATTCCCTATTCTCTTCGCTTAGAGCCCTTTACCGATGATCCTTATCAGTTTTCGATTTCTACACTTCAGGTCATTGAAATTTTAGAAAACTACGGTGCCAGCATTGAACTGGGAGTCCTTGGTGCCAACTATAAATATCCCTACGCGCACGCTGGGCTTTCCATACACTACATGACGACTTCTTGGCTTATGCAATTTGGAATCAGTGCTTCCGCCATCGCAGGAACATTTGATGTCTACACTCAAACTCAAGCACAAGCAACGATCGACGAACCCAACGCTGTCGCTACAGTCATACATCCAGAAATCCACATACAATACTTCTTTTAACCACCCCTCACATCCATCACTGATTCGAAGCTACGATTTACTAATATGGTTGAGCCACTGTTGTGCTGAATTTTTTGTTTTTTCGTTTTTCAATGATATTTTAAAATGTTTTTCAGCCTCACTATTTTGCATGAGAGAAACGAAAACAATCCCCAATGCCAAATGAACGCTCTCGGGTGAATTTAAGCCCCCCTTATTCAAAGCTTGCTGCAAATATTTTTGAGCTTCTTGCCAATTTTCTTTTTCCATATAAAGCTGGCCCAGGCGTAGAGAAGTTTCCCCATCCTTTGCCTGTTTGAGGGCTGCTTTGAGTGGATCAATCGCGCGATCATACTCTTCTGCCATCATCCACATCTGAGCCAATACCCGATAGTTTTTCTCTAACGGTGCCACTCGGTTCTTTTTCATAGACACTTCTAAAAGAACTCCCCCCCAATAAGGAAGACCCTGTTGAGCCAATAACGAAGAGAGATTTAAAATCTCTTTATCTTCTCGGTAAAAACCTTGTTTGTAAGCCAACTCCATAGAGGACAGGGCTGAGGTCAGATCGTCAAGGTTCATGTAAGCTGCAATGATTTGCTTCCAGTACTTTTCTTCTTTCGGATGTTTAGATAATAGTGCCTTCAGGTGCTCAACAGCTCTTTTGTACTGACCATTTTCAAATGCGAGAGCTGCACCCAGTTGAAGCCAAGATTGTGGGGCTTCGCGAGTCTTACTTAAGGCAAATTCCACAGATTCTGCAGCTTCTTTTGGCTTTTTTAGTTCCATCATAATGTAGGCATGCAAAACATAGCCTGCAGGCTTGGGTGACTCACTCGCAGCAAACCACTCGTTTAAATACGTATGAGCTTTATGTATGTGTCCCTGCCCCATACTCAATTGCGCTAAATTATATAATGTAGACAAGGACATCTCATAGGGAAGTGCTTTCAACTTTATCGCTCTTTCAAAAACCTTTTCTGCTAACTTATATTTTTCTTGGCTCGCGTAAACCGAACCCAAAGTATTCAGAATCTGTGCTTGTTCTGAAGCACGCCCTTCCGTTGCATCAATTAATTTTTCAAGAATCCCCTCTGCTTTACTCATTTGATTGTTAGAAAGCAGAGTTTGAACTCGTTGCATTTTTTTAAAAGTAATTTTGGACGTCAGTCCAACAGTGGCACTTCGGAATGAAGCGACTGCTTTGGGATCACCGTGTTTGGGCAGCGCTTGAGTTTGCACGGCAATTGTCATCAGTAGTGTAAAAATCAAACCCATTTTCATATCTACCCCTCTAACTTAAACTCAATTTTTACCTTATTACCAGACTGGGAAACAGCTTTTCCATCGATCACTTTAGGTCGGTACTTCCACTTTTGAAGGGCCCGCTTCGCCGCAGAATTAAATATCCGTCTTGGTTGTGAGTCCAACACTTCAACTCCTTCCACACTTCCAGAGGGAGTGATATCAAACTTTAATAAAACCCATCCCTGTTGACCCGTCATAGCGGCTTTTCTAGGATACTGCGGTTCAATTCTTACAATTGGCATCACTTCACTGTCTTCTGATGCGCCACCACCAGCAGTCATAACAGGACCACCAGACTTAAAGCTCATACTCATTTTCGGAATATCCATTTTAACCTGAGGAGTGGTCGTCGGCGTATCACTGGCAATCTTTAACTTTGGTTTTTCCGGGGATTTTTCTGTCTCTTTCGGCTTTTCAGGAAGCTTCCGACTGCGAGTTTCTAAATGAGAATCAGGACGAATGCGAACAAATTCAATAAAGTCTTCGTTCGCGATTTGCATAGGCCCTTGCGTGCTATGCGTGATATGGTCCCACATAAAATGAAACATCGTTGCCACGACAAAAACGGCTAATACCCCTGAAAACAACATTCGCCGAATCATCATTCACCTACTGCATGTGAAGCGGCTAATGAAATACTAGTTACCCCGGCTAACCGTACTTGATCCATAACTTGCACAAGTAATCCATTTCTGGATTCTTTATCTGCTTGGATAACAACGGCACCCTCTGGGCTTTCTGCATGCATCCTTTCCACATTTGCACGAACCGAACGAACATCGATTTTCCGCTTTTGCACCCAGATTTCTCCACCTTTAGAAATAGCAATCAAAATATTTGCCTTGCTTTTCTTCTGAGCTGTCGCTGCCTGTGGACGGTTCACTTCGATTCCCGACTCTTTCACGAAAGATGTCGTTACAATAAAAAAGATCAACATAATAAAAACGACATCTAACATGGGAGTTAAGTCAATGGCACTTTCATCCTCTTTACTTCTCGCCGATTTTCGTCGCATGATCTCCCCCTATAAAATCCAAATTTTCCGCCAATTCTTCCATTTTTTCAAAAGCGATACTTTCTAACTTACTGCCAAAGTAGAGCCCTGATAAGGCTCCCACCATCCCGGCCATTGTGGGAATCGTTGCCATTGAAATTCCCGAAGCCATCATTCGCGCATTTCCTGTACCCGATAGCGCCATAACATCAAATACAGAAATCATGCCCGTAACCGTTCCCAACAGACCCAACAAAGGGCACAAGGCGACTAAAGTTTTTATTAAAGGAACTCCCTTTAAGCTTTCTAAAGAAGCTTGTGATAAAGTTGATTCCTTCTTCCAAATGAGAAAAGGATCCTCCTTGGAAAACTTATCTCTCCACGCTTCCACTAAACTTAATTTTCTCTTAGGCCACTCCCACTTAAAGTATAAAAGTCTTTCGATAATCAATGTCCAGAGAAGAAGCGTTGTCATAAGAATGACAACAAGCACTGTTCCACCTGCGTAAATGAAACTTCTAAGATTTTCAATAACCGCCAATAACATCTTCTACTCCCCAGATTGAACCTTTTGCGCAATCAATCCCGCACACTGCTCTTCTAAGATCTGAACAAGGGACTGGCTCTTATTAGCAATCCAATTATGTAACAAAAGAAGAGGAATGGCGCAGACTAGGCCCAACACCGTAGTCACTAAGGCCTGAGAGATTCCTCCCGCCATAAGCTTAGGATCCCCTGTCCCAAACAGAGTAATGGACTGGAAGGTCACAATCATCCCCGTTACCGTACCTAAAAGACCCAATAAAGGTGCCACAGCGGAAAGCAGTTTAACCGTCGGAATTCCTCTTGTTAGCCGTGGAGTATTTTTAATGATAATCTCATCAAGTTTGGCTTCAATCGTTTCTAGGTCAGCTTCTTTATGAGTTTCAAATGTTTGAACCATCTGCCCAATCGGATTCGTTAAGTCAATTTCGTCACTAGATAATTGAGTTTTTAGAATCTTTTCTTGCTTAGTTAGCGCAAAGAAACGCTCTCCGACCAACCCAAGACCTAAAGCCAATAGGGCCAAAATCACATACCCCACAAGTCCACCTTGTTGTACACGCTCCATAAAGTTAGGCGCTTGAATCAACATAGACAAAATGCTGCCACGTGAAGGGTCCAAACCGAACTCCACTAGCTCTCCCTTATTTGCAGATTCTAGATCCGAGATCATACCTAAGAAGTAACTTTCTGGCTGTCTTGGAAGTTCTATAATCTGTTTCGTTTCGCCATCGTAAGTTAAATACTTACCTTGAGCGACTAAGTTAAAGCTTCCCACTCTTTCGATAGCAACCTTTTTCTTCTCCCCATTTGGAGTGACGATGACAGATTGAAATCGTGTGACTTTTCCGCTTTCCGTCATCTCTCGCTGCATTTCAAACCACAATTGTTCCAAGTCAGAAAGCGTAGGCAATGTTTTACTTTCCGCAATTCTTTCAACAAAGGGCTCCCGATCCGGAATCTCTGCTGAAATTACAGAATTTTGTAACTGTCCTTTTAGGTCTCCTGATACCTGACGGACCACGCCGAACATCTCTCCGAAAGTTCCTGCAGCCAAATTAAGCTCCGCTTCTAATTCCGTCAGTTCTTTCTCATTTGATTTAAATGTTGAGTTGAGTCTCTCACTTTCTTTTTCAAGTGCCCCTAATTCTAACTTCGCCTCTTTTAGCAGTTGAGCTTGCTTTTCTTTTTTTGACTTAAACTGTACTTCTCTCTCCCTATTGACTTTATTTCTAAAGGCTTGTTCTGATTTGACCATTTTAAGAAGATCATCAAGACTCGTTGCCTCACCGAAGCAGATGGAAGGAAACGAAAATTGAATCAACACAATTAAAAGTAATATAGCGTTTTTCATAAGGACACCTCAGGAGAAAAAACAGGAATCGTTAATAAATTCGGAGCTTCTTGTTTTCTAGCTACACGTAAAGCTGTTTGAATTGGTTTTTTCAATCCACTATCAAGAGAACTCCAAGTTTTAGACTTTGGATCAAACACTCCACTTTTTTCACCATCTAAAGTTTGGTATATCAAAGCAACGCGACCCACTCTTAAAAAGTCTACTGAAAGCTCCTTACCTTCTATAACCTGTAGTCCTCGATAGGCCTCTATAGTTCGACCATATTCATTTTCAACTTGATAGGCCTCTAGTATTCTTCTGTACTTCTCCGAAGTCGTTACATCTGCGCGGCTCATCATTTTTCGAAGTTGCAAGATTCTTTCACTGCGCTCATCAGCTAAAAAGGGAGAGTCCAGTTTAACAAATGCCTCCAGGCTATCCACCATTCTTAACATAAGTGGTACGATGTTTTTATTGACTTCTTTTAGATCAACTATTTGTTTTTTAATAGAGACCATCTCTTCTTCTTGTGATGCAATCATCGCAGCAACCTGCTTGTTATAAGCCTTGGTATTTTCAATCTTTCCCAAGGTGGCGCGATATTCATCTAATAGCACTTGCGTTGCCGAGGCCTCAGAAGACACTTTCATCTGCGAAGCCTTACCCGCCGCATCGCTTTGTTTTTGCGCTTGATCAGCGGTATTCAAGTCGCTTTGACTCTGCCCTTGGCTGTTCCCTATAGCCAATATGGCACAGGTTACAGCAATTATTCGGATTATGTTCTGTAAAGCTAGTGACATTGTCTCACCTCATTAAAAGTTCGTTTTGTATCCCATATACGCCAGTCGTCCGACTGAAGAGTATAGAGAGCCATCTAGTTGTTCGTTGGGATTGCTATCATCAAGAGGAGGGGTAGAGCCAAGAAGGTTTTTAATTCCGACTGAAACTATCCCTAAGGATCCTAAATCTGCCTTATACTGAAAATCGACGTCCGTATATTGTCTAAGTTTGCCTTCCTCTTCTACAGATTTTTGATGGGAGGCAATGGTCTTTATCGTATAGCTGAAGGACTGACTGTCCGTTGGAGTTATGCCAATCGTGATATTGTTTCTCCATGCCGGGCGGCCGCTTTCTCCAAGAGTGTCAACAAATCCAGTTCCCGGAAAGCCCTCTTCTTTGTAGTAAACCAAATGAGAGTGCTCCACTTTGAAAAGAAACTTTTTGACTTTTGCTTCCTGAACAAAATCTATTCCAAAGATCTCTCGTCGCGATAGATTTTGTAACGGGGCATTGATGGTTTCGATATATCCATTAGCGTCTCGTTGTACCACGACACCATACTGAGAGAGATCGACGCCGGCAGCTTCTGCCTCAGTAGCTTTTTCAATATCGAGACCCACAACATTATTTAGCTGGGTGACCCAAAGATCTAACCCAAAACTGAGATCACGAGTCGCTTGATAAACAGCTCCCATGTTGTAATTGATAGACTTCTCCTCCTCTAACCCCGCATTTCCAGAAGAGGTCACTTCATACTGAGCCGGCAAACAAGAGGGTGTCTCCCCACCTAAAGACTTCTCCTTTTCACAAGCAACTTTATCTATAAAAGTGGGATATCCCAAACTGGAAGCGGCGTAGAGATCTGTCATCGAAGGAGCTTTAAATCCTGTTCCCGCAGAAGCTCTCAAAAGCAATTTTTGCCCAGCTTGATACTTGAACGCCAATTTCGGATTAAAGGTCTCACCAAAGTCACTATAGTCATCTGCACGAGCCGCTAACTGCATTTCTAATTTTGTCGTCATCGGTACAGAAAGCTCAGTAAATGCTGAACTTACTTTCCGCTCGCCTCCACCGCTACTACCAGCACTTCCAAAAACTTTATCGTTTAAACTAGCTTCATCAAATACATCCGAATACTTTTGCTGATTTCCTGAGACACCAACAGCCAGAGCTATCGGCCCTGAAGAAAGCTCCATGATCTCGCCCGATGCAACAAAGTCAGCAGTGATGATCGTAGATTTTGTCTCCTCTATTGGTACATAAGCCGCTGATGAAATGTCACCTCTCGCTCCTCTTTGTCCAAAAGGATCATAGTGACCATTGGCAATCAGGCTATCTAACGTATCAATAAGAGCGTATCCACTAACACCTTTATCAACTTTGTGAACTTCATTAAAGCTCACCGAAAATTCATGTTCCCAACTCTCTCCGACTTGCTTTTCAAAGCCAAACAAAATGTTATGGGCTTTGGTTTCAATCTGACTGACTCGGTTACCCAGCTCTTCTAGTCGATAACGCACCTCCATCTCTTTGCCAGGGTCCACGCCAGGAGGTCTAGTTCCAACTCCTGCGGGCATCTTAAAAATGTCCGGCGCCGGCGCATAAATCCAATTGGCATTTTTTTGAATGTAGGCCCCTCTTAATTTTACGGTTGTAGACTCGTTCACTTCATAGTTTGCTTCCGACATAAAACTGGTTTGCTGAAGCTCTGGCAGCGATGTCGAGTGGTCTGAAAACTTGTAAGTACAGAATTCTCCTGATGGACTGGAAACTCGCTGATCTACCGGGCAGTTAGGATCAGCAATCCAAGCTCCCTTACTGCCATCACCATTGATTTCTCTGGCTGCAGCATAATTACTTAAAGTACTGACTCCATCGTCACTCCAAAAGCGATCTCTGGAAAATATGGGGTCATTTTTTCTATGAGATATCACGTTGACCATTGAGAGGTTCCCGGAAGAAAAACCATTCACCAAACTGATATCCATCTTGTTTCCTCCAGTCATAGCTGTTTGGGTTTGGTTAATGGAGACTTCCGTTCCTGAATAGTCTCGACGTGTGATAATATTCACAACACCACCTAAGGCATCTGAGCCATAAATGGCCGAAGCACCATCTTTTAAAATCTCTACCCTTTCTACGGCCGCCATAGGAATTAAATTTAAATCGACAGCTCCCGTGACCGCATCCACGGGCAAGCGTTTTCCATTTAAAAGAACCAATGTATGTGTTGAGCCCATGCCTCTTAAACTGACATGGGCCACTCCGGCCGCATTGGAGCCAGAGTGTTCGCGAGTCGATCCAAATGAGTTCACAGTTGTGTCTCTAAGAACATCGGATACCGAGTTGTATCCGGAACGATCCAGATCATCACGATCTATAACTAAGATGGGAGAAGGACCTTCAACGTCTATGCGCTTAATGTGCGATCCAGTCACTTTGAGCTTTTCAACAGGACCGCCGTTCGATTTTTCTGATTGCTGAGTCTCTTCTTTTTTGGGACTTATCTTTTGAATATTTATAGAACTCGAAGACTGTCCCTGAGCTATGAACACACACAAAAACTGCGTGAGTGACATTGCTAACAAGTAGTTTCTTACTCCACTTCGATCACCTTTTTTAAAATAGAATTTTTGCATAGGGCCTCCCTCCCACGAGAAGCCTTAGCAAATGTTATACCTTAATTTGCATTCCTTTCAGAACTGATACATTTACAGCATTACTGATAGAGAATTTTATGAATTAGTTATCACAACAGATACTTCTTAAATTGACAGTTAAAAAACAAAATAAATTTATTTTATAGATCTTATAACGGCAAACAAAGTAGAATCAAAATGACTCCACTTATTTATCCGTCCATATATATTCAGACAAGGGCACACAGGTGTTACTTGAATTTAAAAGATAGGTGAAATATGTGACGAAATCGTCTGATTAACTACTAATATAAGCGCTTAATCTAACATGGACGGTGGCGGCGGTGGCGTTGGAATAAGTACATCTATGTTAGCCATATTTTTAATTCGCTTTATCTTTTCCAAAAGACCTTTTTTATTCTCTTCGATCATTTGAGTCAGACTCAGTCGCTGATCTAATAGCTGTTTCAGTTGTCCTTCATATCTTTCACGCTCAGGAGAAGCATGCACCATTCGACCGAGGTAAGCTTCAATCTTAGAAATTTCTAC